>NZ_JACJUP010001379.1:0-1504 GCF_014748295.1 Planktothrix sp. FACHB-1355
GTTATAAAATAAAAGTTTTTTATTCATTTCCTTCTTGGTGTTAGTTTCAGAAAGAATCTCAAACACCACTTGGGGAGCAATATTATCTTCATTCCACGGGAGGTAAGATTTGCGTTCTTTTTTCTCTCGACCGAAGACTACCATCACATCGGGAGCTTGGCAAATATCCTTTCTTTCTTCTACTGGATACCAGATTAAGTCCCCTGTGATAAATACGTTCGGGTCGTCCTTAAATATGCCATCTAAATTCGCTTTTATTTTGGTAATCCAGTCATACTGTATCGTACTATCTGCCATCGGCTTGCCATCACTAGACGGATAAATAATTACGGGTTTTTCATCAGTTTGTTGCATAATTTATACCGTTTAGATGAATAAGAAATAAATATTAATGCTGACCGAAAAAAAGGGGTTTAAAGCTTACCATTTCAATGGCAATCATCAAAAAATGTTTCCGAATTTCAAGATCCGCCTTGAAAAGGCGGAACCAATCCAAAATCTAAAATCCAAAATCCAAAATCGGGTGACCTGGAAGGGAATACTTAACTTTGGTAACTATAATATCTTACAATGGGTGGGGTTTAATTACGTTTCAACGGGTCAGAAGCGTGGGTTTCAAAATCGGTTTGCTGGGATTGGGAACGGTAGGTACGGGGACGGCGGAGATTTTGCTGTCGCCGGAGGGTCGTCATCCGGTGGTGCGGGAGTTGGAAATTTATCGGGTGGGGGTACGATCGCTCGATAAACCCCGCACGGTACAATTGCCACCGGAGATCCTGACAACGGATCTGGAAGCGATCGTCACTGACCCGAATATTGATATCGTGGTAGAGGTGCTGGGTGGATTGGAGCCGGCGCGATCTCTCATCCTCACAGCCATTGCCCACGGTAAGCACGTCGTTACAGCCAATAAAGCCGTAATTTCTCGTTTTGGCAGCGAAATCTTCACCGCTGCGAACGAAAAAGGCGTTTACGTGATGCTAGAAGCCTCTGTCGGCGGCGGTATCCCGGTAATTCAACCGCTCAAACAAGCTTTGGGAGTTAACCGCATTCAAACGGTTATCGGTATTGTCAACGGTACGACTAACTATATCCTCACCCGAATGCGAGATGAAGGTGCGGACTTTGGCGAAGTTCTCGCCGACGCGCAACGCTTGGGCTATGCTGAAGCTGACCCGACGGCAGATGTGGATGGTTTGGACGCTGCGGATAAAATTGCTATCCTCGCATCTTTAGCTTTTGGCGGACGCATCAAATTAGAAGATGTGTATTGCGAAGGAATTTCTCAGGTAGGTGCGGCGGATATCGCTTACGCCGAAAAGTTGGGATTTGTAATTAAGTTGCTGGCAATTGCCAAAAAATTAGATGTCAACTCGGAACTACTCTCGATTCGAGTTAATCCTACCCTCCTCCCGAAAACTCATCCCCTAGCCAGTGTCAACGGGGTCTATAATGCGATTTTGGTAGAAGGCGAACCGATCGGTCAAGTTATGTTCTACGGCAG
>NZ_JACJUP010000138.1:0-9249 GCF_014748295.1 Planktothrix sp. FACHB-1355
ACTAACAGAATATCGAGAATACCAGAGGTTTAAGACATGAACAACTGCACTTTAGCAATTAGCATCAGCCAACAACCAGAATTGCGCTATACTGCTAATGGTGATAAAATCGGGCAAACAGTTGGCGAATTTTACAGCCCTCATCACAATGACAAAGAAAATCCTTCATCCCCATCCCCAATTAAAGTAGTAGCATGGGGTGAACGATTAGCTGACCAATTATTCAACTTACAAATCGGTCAGCAATGTATCATTACCGGACGACTTTCAACTCATAGCATTGAACGTCCAGAAGGCTTTAAAGAGAAAAAAGCCGAATTGGTAGTTGAGCGTATTTTCGCTGTTTGAAATAGCAGTCAGCTATCAGCCATCAGCCGTCACCTTATTGACAGCGCTGATAGCTGATAGCTTGTTAATCATGATGCCTCACGGCAGTAGCGTGGAAACAATCCACATACTACTGCCGTGAGTAAATTTTTTGCAAACGTCGGAAAAGACGACCGTATAAATATTGAGAAAAATCTTCCAGTTTGGGATTTTCTGGAACAATATCTAAAACCATCTGGTTGGGTTGTTTCTTTAGCCAGACGCCCGCAAGTAGTTCCCCAAGCACCATTATTAATTGATTGCGGTGCAATCAGTTACAGAAGTCAATGACCCGCCACTAAATCCTAGATTATAGTGGGGGCTTGAAAACAAGTCCATAGTTGACCCGCCTAAGTCTTAATTGACTACGTTATCAGGGTAAAGGATGCCAGAAAAAGCGAAAGCTGGGGGTAACGCCCTGGATAGGGGTTCAAAATTTGCCCCAACCGAAAGGAAGCCAAATTCTGGCAGGTGTTCAACGATAAATCAACGCATCTGAAATCCAACATCTGTGAAAGATAGAATCGGCAACGAAATCGGAGCAGAGGTACTACCCGAAAAGTGGACAGACCTAAAATGGAAAACTGCTACAAAGGTAGTGAGAAATCTGAGACGAAGAATTTATCGTGCGACTCAGAGGAAAGAGTGGAATAAGGTAAGAAGCCTTACAAAACTCATGCTAAAAAGCAAATCAAACTTGCTACTTGCAGTCAGAAGGGTCACTCAACTCAATCAAGGGAAGAAAACAGCAGGAGTGGATAACCAACTTGCCCTCAGCCCTCAAATGAGAATCCAACTGATAAATGAAATCCTGAAACTGTCCCCTTGGAAAGCAAAACCTGCTAAAAGGATATACATTCCAAAATCAAATGGAAAAAAACGCCCACTGGGAATACCAACAGTTAAGGATAGAGTGATGCAAGCCGTGGTCAAAAACGCTCTGGAACCAAGTTGGGAAGCCAGATTTGAAGCAAATAGTTATGGCTTTAGACCAGGGCGAAGCTGCCACGATGCAATGGAACAAGTTCATGCCCGACTACGAAAGGGAGGCGATGAATGGATTCTAGACGCAGATATCAAAGGAGCTTTTGACCACATTAGCCACGAATACATACTCAATGCTATTGGAGAAATTCCTAGCAAAGAACTAATCAAACAGTGGCTAAAAGCAGGTTACGTGGATGCTAACAAGTTTAACCCAACAGAAACAGGCACTCCCCAAGGCGGAATAATTAGCCCACTTCTGGCTAACATCGCCCTAGACGGACTGGAAGGAGAAGTATTATCTAATCACCAGAAAGTCAAACAGAGTAAGAGTAAGGAATACAAAGGCAAAACCTATTACACAAACAGGTATTATCCTAAATTTGGGTACATCAGGTATGCCGATGATTTCCTTGTCACAGCCGAAACAAAGGAAGACTTGGAAGCAGTTCTGCCTGAAATAAAGGAATGGCTGAAAAAGCGAGGACTAGAGCTAAATGAAGAAAAAACCAGCATCGTAAATAAGCGAGATGGGTTCAACTTTCTTGGTTTTACAATCCGAAGCTACTCAGACGGAACGACGCTCTGCAAACCTCAAAAGGAAAAGATGATTACCAAACTCAGAGAAATCAGAGGATGGCTTAAAAGACATAAAACGGTAAAACCGGAAGAAGTCATCAATCATCTCAACCCAATAATTAGAGGATGGGCAAACTATTACAGGCACTGTTCCAGTAAGGAAATACTCGCTACATTCAACCATAGAATTGTTCAAATGCTATGGCAATGGTGTAAGAGACGACACCACCGGAAACATCTCAAATGGGTAAAGAACAAATACTTTACCGTACTTAGAAACGACCACTGGACATTCTTTGCCGACACCAAGGATAGAACAGGAAAAAGAAAGAGACTTTATCTCTTAGACGCAAGTGACATTCCAATCCTGAGACACACAAAGATTGAAGGCATCAATAGTCCAGATGACCCAACCCAAGTAGATTACTGGAATAAACGTCAAACAAAACTGGGTAGTAGTGTATGGGCAAAAGGCTCGAAGCTCTACAAAGTGGCGCAATTCCAGCAATGGAGATGCCCAGAGTGCGGGGACTACTTGCTGAACGGAGAAAAAATCCACACGCACCACCTAACCAAAGTGACAGACGGAGGCACTGATGATATCGACAATCTCATACACCTTCATCAAATCTGTCACCAAAAGGTTCATGGTACTAAATAACCTCAAAGTCCAAGAATGCCAGAGCCGGATGATGCGAAAGTGTCACGTCCGGTTCGTTGGGGAGGAGGATGGAGCGATTCATGCCTCCTTACCCGACTTGAAGGAGGTTCAAAATGATAACGATAACCTAAAACCTTTAAGAATTAAAATTGATCCTGGTGCAAAGTTTACTGGTTTAGCCCTAGTCTCAGATAAAAATATTGTTTGGGCGGCTGAACTAGAGCATCGTGGTTTCACTATCAGAGATTCTTTGACTAGCAGAAGACAAATACGTAGAAGTCGTCGTCAACGCAAGACTAGATATCGTAAGCCAAGATTCCTTAATCGTCGTCGTAAAGATGGTTGGTTGCCACCTAGTTTAATGTCTCGCGTTTACAACATCCAAACTTGGGTAAATCGTTTGTGTAAACTTGCGCCAATTAAAGCTATTAGCTTAGAATTGGTTAAATTTGATACTCAAAAAATGGTAAATCCTGAAATTAATGGGGTTGAGTATCAACGTGGCGAAATTTGGGGTTATGAGGTTAGACAATATTTACTTGAGAAGTTTAACCATACGTGCGTTTATTGTGGTGTTACCAACAAGCCTTTTAACTTAGACCATTTTCATCCAAAGTCAAAGGGTGGTAGCGATCGAGTTAGTAATTTGGTCTTATCTTGTGTTGAATGTAATCAGGCTAAAGGAGATAAATTGCCTGCTGAGTTTCTAAGCGATCGCTTAGATATTCTTACCAAGATTGATAAGCAACGCAAGCAACCATTAGCTGATGCCGCTGCCGTCAATGCTACTCGATGGAAATTAAAGGACATTCTCGAATCTATTGGTTTACCTGTTGAGCTAGGTTCTGGTGGATTAACCAAATATAATCGGCAACGTTTAAACATTAGCAAAACTCATTGGACGGATGCGGCTTGTGTAGGGCTTTCTACTCCTAATAGTCTAAATATCATGGGTTATCAACCACTAATTATTAAGGCTATGGGGCGTGGTTCTCGTCAAATGGTCAAGCCAGATAAGTATGGCTTTCCTCGTACTTCTCCTAAACTCAGACAAAAGTCATTCTATGGTTTTATGACTGGCGATATCGTCAAAGCTGTTGTTAGTAAAGGTAAAAAAGTAGGTACTTATGTTGGTAGGATTGCAGTTCGTAAAACTGGTAATTTCAATATCAAAACTAAAACTGATACTGTCCAAGGGATTAGTCACAAGTATTGTCGTCAATTACATAAATCTGATGGCTACGCCTATAGCTTTGGTCAGGTTTTGAGCCAAAAAATTAATCAGCCAAAACCACCAACTCAAAATACTCAAGTTCAACGTTTCAAAGGAATTCAAGGCGAGCAACTAAGTTTGTTTTAAGTTTAAAACAGGAAAGTAGTTTATATGCTGCTGCTTTCCTCTCATCACTAACATTCGTATAGTGAGAGTCTCCAACAGCTATTTTTCTTATGATGAAACGTTGAAAGGCAAATTTATTAGTCAACGCCGTCAATGGTCAAAGATGGTAAGCGAACAAATGGAAGAAATCGCGCATTCTAGAGGTGCTTAAATTGTATTTATTGGCGGTAAACGCTATCGAGAATTTGTGATTCCACAGTTGCTATCTATAGCTGATAAACTTTACATTTACACTGTTAGCGCACCGCTCGCTGGCTTGGGTATTGGGTATCAAATGCAATGGTTGAAACAAAAAACACCAAAATATAAGCATTTACAATTGGCGCTTTTGTGAAGAATGAAAGGTAATATTTCTGCCTGACGGCGTAAGGAGGGAGAAACATTTAGTTAGGGTTTTTGTTGATGAATTCTAATTCAGCCCCGAACTACGCCGCACTGATTAAAGTGAACGAAGATTATCCCAATCCACCAATTTGGTTGTCACCCGGAAACCAAATCTATTCGACTCAGCATGGATTGGGAGAAGTCATTGGAACGATGGGTAATCAATTAGTTGCCATTTTTCAAAGAGAACCTCAACCAGTTTCTTTGAACTGGATATCAGCGATTGAATCTCAAGAATTGATGCCATCTGATAATGCTAAAGCTCGAAATAATAAATCTAATGGTAACGAGCGATCGCTGTCGGGGTCAGGCTTTGAAGAAATTGCGCTGGGATTAGCAGAAAATATCGTTTATACGGAAACAATTCCGGCTTCTGATGGTGAATTGTATTCCTTACCCGATGATTTACCAATTGCACTTTCTAATGCTTTAAAAGCTGTTGGCATCGAGCAAATTTATTCGCATCAGTTGGAATCGTTACAAGCATTGCGTCAGGGAAAAGATATCTGTATTTTGACCCCGACAGCGAGTGGAAAAACTTGGTGCTTCAATATTCCGATTCTGGAATCCTGTCTAACCAGTAATGCTACTGCGCTTTATCTGTATCCGCTTAAAGCGTTAGCGACTGACCAAATTGACAAACTCCGATCGCTCGTTGCTATCTTACCTGAAGATACCCCTGTGAAAGTTGGCGTGATGACTGGCGATATATCCGTGTTGGAACGCAAGCGCCTGTTCGTACCGGAACCTCCCCAGATTCTCGGAATTAGCCCTGATTTATTACATTATCAGCTTTATGCAGTACG
The DNA here is from genome assembly GCF_014748295.1 of Planktothrix sp. FACHB-1355. Lineage (NCBI taxonomy): Bacteria > Bacillati > Cyanobacteriota > Cyanophyceae > Oscillatoriales > Microcoleaceae > Planktothrix > Planktothrix sp. FACHB-1355. Next base: position 5,180 of record NZ_JACJUP010000138.1, read on the forward strand.
AGCCAAAGATGGTGAGGGTTTTCGCACTTTCTTGCGACGGTTGCGCTATGTAGTCGTGGATGAATCCCACACTTATCAAGCTGGATTTGCTGCCAATTTTGCCAACCTGATGCGGCGGTTGCGTTTGGCAGTGGATAGTGTTGGTGGGAATTCCAGCCGCTTACAGTGGGTGTTTTCATCAGCTACCATTGGTAATCCAGTGCAAGTAGCACTGCGGTTTTCGGGACGGGAAGCTACTCCAGAACGGTTACAGTTGGTTGACAAGAGTGGGGCTAAAAGTGCCGGACGCACGATAGTTTGCCTCAAACCCAGCACTACAGCCAATCCCGATGCTGCTAAGGTGATTTTGTACCTGCTGCAACAGAACCTATCTGGCATTTGTTTCTGTAATAATCGATCGGCAGTGAAGAATCTGCTCTCACTCATCAAGCAGGAAGCAACTCGTCAGGGTTGTCCGCATTTGGCGGATGCGGTGGCGATATTTTACGGGTCACTTAAGAGCGATCGCCGTCAGGATATCATCTCGCAGGTAAAGGCAGGTCGCATCAAAGCTATTCTCTCCACTAGCTCGTTGGAAGCGGGAATCGATATTCCTGCACTGGACTGGTGTCTAGTGCGCGGGTGGCCGGGTTCTTTGATGTCGTTCCGCCAGCGAATCGGTCGAGCGGGTCGGGGGAACAATCCGGGTTTGGTCATTTTCTTGCCAGTCTCCCAAAGCCCTCTAGATAATTATTACACTGGTAATCCCAAGCTGTTACTACATGGTGCGGCGGAATCTAGTGAGTTCAATGCTAATTATCCGGTGTTGCTGGGTAAACATTTGATGGCAGCAGCGGTAGAAAGTGGCATTCCGTTGCACCGACTTAGCCATTATTTTGGTGAGAAGGCGGGTGCGATTGCTTCTGCTTTGATGGATCAAAATCAACTCTATGTCAGCCGAAACGGTCAGTTATGGGGACGAGGCTATCCTCATAGAGAAATCAATTTGCGCGGCAATGCTATATCTACTGTCAAGTTAATCGATAGCAGTACTGGTGAAGAGTTTGAGGAAACTAATCTTTATATTGCTTATCGGGAAGTATTTCCCGGTGCAATCTATAGCGTTCAAAATGGCGATGGTGAAATCGTCAAATATAGAGCGACTGAATTGGAGGTTGAGGAACGTCGAGCCGTTCTGACTCCTATCGACCCGAATTCTCCTACTTTTACCATTCCTGAAACTGATTTAGAGGTTAAACAACTTGAGCTTCTTGCTGAACCAAAAACTATTGCTCTTTCTATTCCTGGTGCAGAACTTAAGTTAAGTTTGGGTTGGGGAGAAATTAAGACATTGGTGACAGGGTACAAGTTGTGCGTTAAACAATACGAACTAAGTTGTACGCGCAGTAGTTGCCGCAGCTATCACCAACCTTTATCGGGGAAATTCTGCCCAACTTGTGGAAGCAAGCTGAAAAGGATTGAATTGGTAACAGTAGTTGATGAAGTGGATTTTAGATTACCGTACTGCACGCAGTATAAAACACCTGTGGTGAAAGTTGAGGTAAATTCGGTTGCTACAAATGTAATCTGTCGTGAAGTTCAGCATCTTAAAACTAAAATTCAGCGAGAAATGCCGGAGATACCGCCTGTATATGCAGCGCTTTGGGAAGCTTCGCCTGCTACAATTGCACTGCATAGCATCGGGCATCAAATCATTTTTGCAGTACCGTTGGTTATTTTGAGTTCGAGTTTGGATTTGAATTATTTGGTGGTTGAGCAGTCGGAAACTGTGGGGTATTTCTACGATGCTGTAGCTGATGGAAATGGATGTAGCGAGGCTGTATTTCATCAGTTTGGCAAGTTTGCTCGGAGTGCAGCGGCGTTAGCTCGTAATTGTAGTTGTGAAGCGGGTTGTCCGAAATGTTTGTATATGCACTCCTGTCTGCAAGATAATCAATCTTTGAATAAGCAGATTGGGTTAAGTCTGCTTGAAGCTGTTGGTGAGTAAGTTTAGGTTTTTAGTAAAAAATATAGCTTTTTCTTAAAATTGAAGAAGCTATATTTTTTTACTCTACAGTTTTTGTTCCTTGCTTTTCCCACAAGTAGAGATTGAGTTACGGAGACGTAGGAGGTGACAAGATTGGACTAAAATCTCTTTCCAGAAGATAGCGTGCTTGTAACGTTGCCATTCCCACAGACCACCCAACTAAACAAGTCACAGCTTCATCGATTTCATCATTACAAAGTTCTAAAAGTTTTAGAAGGTTATCTTGATGCCAAGGCCACGTCTCTGTTAGACGGGTATAATCTTTTTTCACATCCCTGTGCTTTTGGTTCATTTGATCTTCTAGAAAGCTCCACCCTCCTTGCGAAGCTAAAGAAATTTGGTACTCGTCTGCCTTTCCTCTACCAGCAAAGAAATCATATCCAAAATGTGAAGCGCCATCATGAACAAAATGATTACGGATAACATACGAGACAGCAATAGGCCAACCATAATTCTTAAGCACAAAAAATGAATTGTAATGGGCTGCATTACCTTTCACACATACAGTTAATAGATTTGGAGGAGATTTTTGATCTTTACCAACCGTTTTGTTAAACAATAATAAAGAAATCCCAGATATTATGGAATCACAAACAGCCCATGTTGTTGAAAGATAGCTCTGAAATCCTAATAATCGGGCAGTGCTGAAAGGGATTGTTATTCCATGATAGTCAACAAGATCCGTACTAGCATCCGTAATTGATGGTAACTGATCTAGTAATTGGCGCGCATATTCTCTAGCATCAATGAGTTCACAGGTAGAAGTTAATATGTCAGCCATTTTGTCAAATTGGTTGAATTCATTTATACAATCAGAATGTAGGGATGATGAAGTTGTCCCATTTTAAGTAGTAACTATCTGTCGCAACTCAATTGCCCTGTTTCTCAGACATTCTTTTAAATTTTCCGATCTCATTTCACGATCTCTTCTTTAACTCGTTCAATTTCACTATTTAATTCTGCTTCTGCTAATTGAAGCATCCATTGCCGAAATGGAATCAAAACTGGATCGGTTTCAGCTTCTAACTTCTGTTTTGCTGCCTCAACTGCTTTTTCAAATATAGGAGGGACTTCTCCTATATTTGCCATCCAAGTTTTTGGCTCAGGATTAGTTAAGGCGTGGAAAATTGAATATTTGTGGCGCTCGTCAAATTGAACTGCTAGGGAACAAGCTTCATGGGCAATCTTGCGCCAAGCAGAGGAATCATCTGGATAATAGCCAGCAAATTTCGCCCAATGCCAAATTTCGCTCGAATTTCCTTTAACTTTAGGATTTGTAAGCTTTTCTACAACCAAATCAGCCGTAATTGCTCCAGTAGGATCGATATCAACTAAATATTGAGGAAATCTATACCCCAACATGGGAGAAGAATCAGCGTATGACAGCAACTTTGCAACGAGATTTCGTATTATGGTATCGTTAGCTTGGTCTGGAGAAATGGGGACAATCCATTGAGATAGCCGTTCTCGACTGGGTAGCGTTCTGATACTGGAGTTATCTGACTTTGAAAACATTTGAATCCGTTTCTCTATAGCACTGACAAGCCATTGCAAATCTGGCTTACCAAACATTTTCAAAAATTCTTGTATATGCCAAGTACTTGTACCACTAAGATCGTCAATGTCAGGTAAACGTAAAACTTGATCTAAAATCCAGTCCATTAAGGAACGCTCGACTTCTCGCTCTGTATTTTGAGTTACTGAACGCATTGCATAACTTAACGGCTCTAACAATGCTTCTACACCATAGGATAACTGCTTATAATGGAGTTTATTAAAAATTGTCTCTATTGTATCCTTTATTTGTTTTGGATTACAAAAGAAAATGCTACCGAGTAACCCTACAAAACTGACAGCCGAGTTAGTCTCCAAGAAATGTTCTTGCTGCTTTAATACAATAGTTACTTCTAGTTCAGTAATATTAACCAACCATGCACTTTCGTAAATTGCCTGGATAAGGTGTACAATTTTTTCGCTGGTATTGGCCCATTGCAGAAGTTGCTCAAGCACTGCGCTTACTGCTAAAGAATCATTCTGTCGAGTA
>NZ_JACJUP010001380.1:0-2570 GCF_014748295.1 Planktothrix sp. FACHB-1355
ATAGCATCTGTGTTTGCTTTTCTTGCTGGCTCGATTACCGGGAATGGAATTATTGGGATTCGGGCCTGATTGGTTGTTGATTTGGGTGGTTGCTTGGAGCGTAAAGCGCAGTCCCATATCAGGAGCGATCGCAGGTGTGTGTTTGGGGCTGATTCAAGATGGGATGACGGCACCTTATCCTTCTCATGCAATTAGTCTCGCTTGTGCGGGAATTTTGACCGCTTGCCTTAAAAAACAACGATATGTGGAAGAAGATTTTATTTCGGTGGCGTTAATTGTTTTTGGCATGGCGATACTGTTAGAAACGGTTTTTGCGCTTCAGTTCACAACTATGAGCGATCGCAATATGGCTGAAGTTTGGACGGAACATCAGCGCATTGCGCTGGCATCAGCTATTCTAAGCAGTCTCTGGGCTCCAGTTCTTTACTATCCGCTCAATCGTTGGTGGAAAAAAGTAAACTGGCAGGAGTCGTAGTTAAAGGTTCGCTGTTCGTAGTTCGCGACAAAGCAGGAAAGAAGACAAATATCTAGGCTATGAACTATGAACAATGAAGAATTCGATCGGGCGATGATGCTGAGATGCTTGGAACTGGCTCGTTTAGCTCTAGGACAAACTGCGCCCAATCCTTTGGTTGGTTCGGTAATTGTCAGAGCAGGTGAGATTGTCGGGGAAGGGTATCATCCGGGAGCGGGTCATCCTCACGCCGAAATTTTTGCGCTCAGGCAAGCAGGCGAACTGGCTAAAGGTGCGACTCTGTATGTTAATTTGGAGCCGTGCAATCACTACGGACGGACGCCGCCTTGTTCGGAAGCGTTGATCGCAGCTGGGGTGGGTAAGGTGGTGGTGGGTACGATCGATCCCGATCCGCGAGTGTCTGGGGGCGGAATCGAGCGTTTGCGATCGGCTGGTATTGAAGTGGTAGTGGGAATCGAAGCGGATGCTTGTCGCCAACTGAATGAAGCTTTTATACATCGCGTTCTGTATCGCCGCCCTTTTGGAATTTTGAAATTTGCTACGACCGTGGATGGTAAAATTGCCACGACCACCGGCGACAGTGTTTGGATAACGGACACAAATGCTCGCACCCAGGTACACAAGCTGCGGGCTGCTTGCGATGCTGTAATTGTGGGTGGCAATACGGTTCGTCGAGACAATCCCCACTTAACTACTCATCAAACAGAGGGGCACAATCCTTTGCGAGTTGTGATGAGTCGAACGCTGAATTTGCCGGAGCAAGCTTACCTATGGCAGACGGCAGAAGCTGCTACTTTGGTTTTGACTGCAAAAGGAGCTAATCCAGATTTTCAGCAGTTTCTGCTCAAACGCGGTGTGGAGGTGGTGGAATTGGATTCGCTCAGACCTGCGATCGCCCTGTCATACTTGTATGAGCGGGGTTTACTTTCGGTGTTGTGGGAATGTGGAGGTACTTTGGCTGCACGAGCGATCGCAGAAGGAACCGTACAAAAAATTTTGGCTTTTATTGCCCCTAAAATCGTTGGTGGCACTTCTGCGCCAACACCTGTGGCAGATCTGGGATTCACTAAAATGAGCCAAGCGCTTACTTTAGAACGAGTCAGCTGGCAAACTGTCGGTCAAGATTGCTTGATGGAAGGTTATTTACCTGCACAGATATGGGCAAATGTTTGATCTAGAGTGGAGACATTCTGGGAACTGGCAAATCGAAGTTGAGGACTAAAGAAGAATATACAATAGCCTCGACGCTCGATGCCCTATGGCTTAAGTTCCCGGATTGAAAATACCAATCTAGGTAGGAAGTGCAATAGACTAACAAAAGCACAAAAAAAATGCTAGAACTTACTTTTTTAAGCTTGTTTGTCGGTAGTCTTGGTTTCCAGGCAACAGCTATTGGGGGATGGATGCGCTGGTATCAAGCGGCGGTGGTGCAAGAAGAGGAACAGGAGGAAGAAATTTTGACCCGTTACGAATCCAAGGCAAATGCTGAGGCAGAAGTGCCTGGGCAACCGAACGGTTCCGCACAAGGGTTATCCCGCGAGCTGCGTTTGGCAGGGTGGGAATTTAAAATTGTGCGAGCTAACCGGGATCTGTTTCGCGACCCGGTTGTGTTTCAGCGTTTATGCGATGAAGAGGGGGAAGCTGGTTGGATTTTACTGGAAAAGCTGGACGATCGCCGGGTGCGATTTAAGCGACCTGTGGCGTTGCGGGATCTGATTAAGCCGGAACGTTTGAAGTTCGATCCCTACAGATGTTATTATGGTTCGTCGTCAAGACCGCTGATGTGGTTGGGTGCGATCGCCGCTCTGACAGCAATTATTTTACCTGCTTATCTGGGCTATGCTTTGGTGGCCAGTACTCTGAAACAATCGACAGTGAATCCCTCTGCTGTTCAAGAGCAAATTTCGCCAGAGGGGACGCCAGAACCGTCGCCGCGAGATTAGTCTGTTGTTAGTCTTGGTAAAAATGCCGATCGCTAATGACCGTAACTAATTAATACAAAAATTCACTGTCACCTGAACCGTGCAGGAAGCCCCTGGCTTTAGACATGGGGATGAATGCACCTGGCGATTTTAATCGCCGTCAAGTACCGGGC
>NZ_JACJUP010001381.1:0-1400 GCF_014748295.1 Planktothrix sp. FACHB-1355
CTTCCAAAATAACCGACCAAAGTGTGTTGTTGTCTGCATTGAATAAGAAAATATTTACTTGTTCGGCATCCACTAATTTAGCTATCGATTGAGTAAGAAGATTCAGCATATTATAGAGTGCATTGTACCAAGATTCATCATCCTGGTTGCCTACAGCATTGCTGAGCATCACTAAAGTATTATGCACAACTTCTTTGGATTTACTTTGGGCGATTTGTTTAAGCGTTTCGTGGGTTTTAGCGTACTGAAGAATCACGCCAGCGCGTTCGTTGAAAACCTGCATACAGTGGCGATCGTTCTCGTCAAAGCTAGCCTTGAATTGTTCGGGTGCTTTCGGCCAATCGGCTGGGTTATATTCTGGAAAATCTCCTGATTTCCGTTTATTGAGTAATTGAGTTACACCCAACAATTCGCCTTCAGGATTTAAAACTGGCATACATAACAAACTACAAGTGCGATATCCCGTTTCTTTATCGGTTTTTTTAGCATTAGAAGCATTAGGATGGTCGTACAAATCAAAGGGAATAATGATCGGTTCGCGGGATTGAGCGACTTGACCTGCAAAACCAACGCCAATTTTGCATCGCAGTTCCCCTAAATGGGGAAGTTCCGTCCACAAGTCACCGCGATCGCTATCCACCAACCATAACGTACTGCGATCGGCATTCATCAGTTTCTTTGCCGCATCCATCACCCGTCGGAGTATTTCTTTAGTATCCAAATTGCTTTTATCGAGCGATCGGGTAGCTTCTGCAAGCGCGGCGGTTGCTCTTAGTTTCTTAGTAGCTTTATATGAAGAACGACAACTTTCCAAAATCCTTTGAATAGAAGGAACAAAAAAATTCAATCTTTCTCGGTCTACTTTTGTAAAACCATTTTTATCAATTTTCTGGGACAAATCCTCATTGAGGTTATCGGGTTGCTTCAATTTGTTAAGTAACTGGATAATAGAAACAACTTCTTTGCTGTCGTTTAATATTGGAATAGCTAATAAATTGTAGGTGTGATATCCATATTTTTTATCGAACTCTTTGACGAGAACGGAACGCGGGTCTTGGTAAAGGTTGGCCCGAATATTAATAAATCTCTTTGTTTCGGCTACTTTGCCAGCCACGCCTTCTCCTACTTGTAGCTGAATATCGAGGAATTCATCTCCTTCATTTTCAGCCACAAGCGACCAAAGTTCGGTTTTTTCTTCATTTAGTAAATAGATAGTGGCGCGGTCTGCACCCAGTAAATCTCCGATTTGCAAAGTGATATGGCGCAGCACCTCATAGAGGTCTCGATCGGAACCTTTACCTTCAGCTATTTGACCGAGCTGAGATACTAAAAGTTTTCTTTCTAATTCTGCCAGGGTTTTGATAAATTCCGCGTCGCGGGGGTCAACTTCTGGCTGTGTT
>NZ_JACJUP010001382.1:0-388 GCF_014748295.1 Planktothrix sp. FACHB-1355
TGTACTTTACGGGCAATTGCGATTGATTCAACAGCATCACCGTAATGGGAAGCTTGGGGTTAACTTGTGCTTTAGGTTGCCAGAAACCGGGTGCGTAGCTATTTGACCGCCTATTAGGTTGAGACAATACAGCGGTACTAGAAACTAAAGTAATGCTGGCAAGCAGAATTGCGGCTGTGAGAGTTTTCAGTTTCATATTTATTTGTTCTTAGTTAGCAGATGCGTGTTTAAGGATTTGGGAAAGACGGGTTTAAACAGAATGTTGGTGCTTTCACAAAACATCTCTTAAACCCGTTTGTAAAGTAGTGTAATTTTCTCTAATTCTAGAGAACTAATTGTGACTGCAAAACTTCAGAATTTCTAAGTTTTAAGGGCTATCCTGGCCCAG
>NZ_JACJUP010000139.1:0-9260 GCF_014748295.1 Planktothrix sp. FACHB-1355
AAATTACGCCCGGTAGTTTTTTCAATCGCCCTCAGCAAATCCACAGTTTCGACAGTTTTGTGGGCGTTATCTCGCACAAAAGTATGAATTGCCCGGAAAAACAATTCATCTCCCAACTCGGTGCGAATCATATGATAAACGCAAGCACCTTTTTCATAAAGGTGTCGATCGTAAAGTTCGATCGCTTCCCGATACACATGAGTTACAATCGGACGGCGATAACGACTGCTATCTTCGATTAAATAGTTACGCGACTCATTCAAACGATAGTAAGCTGCGTCTTCCCAACCATACTCGTTTTCCGTCCACAACACCTCAGAATATGTCGCCATTCCCTCTTTTATCCAAGCATGAGACCAATGCTTGATCACGACCAAATCCCCAAACCATTGGTGGGCGAGTTCGTGGGCGACTAAACTTTCACTGATGCGATTATCTAAAGATGCTCTTTCGTCGATCAAACATCTATCTGTTAATAATGTTGTGGAAGTATTCTCCATCCCCCCAAAAATAAAATCATCTACGCAAACTTGTGCGTATTTGGGAAATGGATAAGGGTAGCCAAATTTTTCGCTGAAAAATTCGATCATGCGAGGCGTTTTGCCCATCGTGAGGCGGGCATCTTCTTCTCTTCCCTTGTCCACATAATAGGTAACTGGCACTATTCTTGTGGGACAGGCATCTTGCCTGTCATCCTCCCAGGTATCCTGAATTTCGGCAAAATCTCCTACTGCCAAAGTCATCAAATAAGTGGGATGAACTTCTTTCTGCGACCAGTGATAAATTTTGTCTTCGTCAGTTTCTTCTGTATTAATTAGTACGCCGTTGGAAATAGCTATTAACGGTTTGGGAACTCTGACGCGAATTTCCGAAGTTGCCAGTTGTCCTGGATAATCAAAGCAGGGAAACCAATAGCGGGAATCTTCATCTTCTCCCTGAGTCCAAACTTGCACCGGTTTGTTGGGATAATGTTTATCGGGGCCAATGAAGTAAATGCCGCGTTGGGGTTTTTCTACAGAATAAGCGATCGCAATCTCGATCTGCTTATTTACTTGCATCGGTGTGCTAAGTTTAACGTGCAGCTGTTCCGCATCGTATTCAAAATGCTGCGGCGAACCGTCAACTTGTACAGATTGGATATTCAAGTTTACCGCATCCAATGTCAAGCGATCGATCCCACTCCGCACAGGCGCTAATCTGATATTGCAAGTCCCTTTACAAATGCGGTTGGGAATATCTAGGGTCAAATCTAGGAAAATATGTTCTACCTGTCCCGGCCTATCTGGATTGTAGTGGGGACGCGCACCGGGTAACTCAAAAGATTTATGGCCATTATTTTCGGAATCAAAATAAAAGTGCAACTTCATATGGTATGGACTCTGCGAAACAGAAGAAGTATAGCTGGTATCGGTTAGCGAAATGCGATCGAGTACATTTTCCAGGTTAGCGTTTTTGGAGATTACCGTACCGACATCCAACCATCCGGCTGAATCCCACTCCCGTTTAGCTGTGCAGCTTGTCCCACTTATGGCGTTTTTCGTGGCTTGGCGGCGGTGGGGTCAGCATCTGCGACAGGTTCCGTGTACTCGCAAAAAATACCGATGCCGATTTTGAGAATGTAGAGAACGATGATAGTTGCGATCGCAGGATTTATCGGCAACGTAGTTAATTGTACCACCGAGATAATCAAAGCTGTCAGCAAAGCTGCATCTTCCGGCTTTTTAATATATTCGCTCAATTTGCCGCGAAAACCTTCATTTCCACAGAGTTTTGACGTATAACCTTTAGCGTTATTTCCCATAGAGATTTTTGAGAACCGAATGATTCCAATCCATTTACTTCAGACCATAATTTATCAAAAGCCTCATCAAGCTTGCCTTCATATTGTTTTAAAGTAGTCAAAGCTTCTTGGGCAAAGCTTTCATTTTGTAATAACTGCTGCTTTTCGTTGATTTCGCTGGTAGTTAGTTGAGGTTGTATTGGCATGATTTACTTTGCCATTGTTTATTTAAGGAGAATTTGTTAATTCCAGAATCAACTGCGCCGGAGTCAAAATTCGAGGAGTAGTAACTGGGAAATCTCCCAGATCGCGAGTAATTATAGCATCTAATTTATTCTCGACAGCAGTGCTGTATTAAATTGCATCTTCAAAATCCCTAAAATTCGCACTAAGAGCCATTGAAATTACAGATTCATCAACTGTAGCTACTCGACATACTGAAGCCAATTTGTTCAAGAAAGCTAGCGTCCAATCTTGACCTCTTTGTTTGCGAATGATATAATAAAGATCGCTAAAAGTTGATGCTGAAACATAGCCTTCTAATTGTCCTGCCTCAATCCATGAAAAAACGAGATCGCTATCATCATAAAAAGGCTGTCGTTCAAAGGCGATGTCCACTATTACATTGGTATCTAGTAGCACTTTCAAAGGTTATGTTTCTCCTTTAAATATTCCCATTTAGCTTGTTCTGGATCGAAGTCGGGAGGGACAGGCGGAGCATTTTCCAACAAGTCTCTGAATGCCTTAGTTCTGTATTCTACTTTCTTTTTGGGTATTTCAGGTTGTGCTTCATTTTTTGGCTCTGTATCATTATTAACCGTTTCAATTGCCTGCCAAACCACTACCTCCACATCTCCTGGTGGCATTTTAACAGATTCCGTAATGACTAAGTTACCTGCGTCATCGACTTTGCCCTTAAGTTTGTATGCTTGCATAGTATTTTCCTGTGAATTTGCTTGCGATCGTAGCATAACAATTACAAATTATTACAAATTATACTTCTCCTTCAAATATTCCCATTTAGCTTGTTCTGGATCGAAGCCTGGCGAAACAGGCGGAGCATTTTCCAGTAACCCTACAACTGGAGTTTGAACCCCTGGCGGGTAATGGAACTGGTGCAAGCTGTGATAGCTGGGGAATATCTGAGTATAAATACTTATGGCTTGCTAGAGAAACTGCTAATACCTTAGATATAGATTCGGTCATCAGTTATTTTTAAATCACTGATGACTAATGACTAATAACAATTTCATCAAATCTCAGGATAATAAAATGTCTGAAAAAAAACCAAGTATTCTCAATCCTCTTATTATCGGGGCTGCGGTTATCCTAGCGGGTGGCTTACTTGCTTACCTTTACTTGAAAGGTGCTTTTAGCGATGCCACAAGTCCTTTGGCTAGTGCGAAAGTTGTGCCAGATGACGCATTGATGACTGGTACGATTTCCACAGACCCTAATGCTTGGTCGCAATTGCAACAGTTTGGCACTCCGGAAGCTCAAGCTGCGCTTAGCAAAGGACTAAATGATTTTAACAAGCAGATGACGGCGGAGTCGAAAATTGATTATGCTAAAGATATTCAGCCTTGGCTTGGTAGTGTGATGTTTGCTGTTTTGCCATCAGATACAAACCAACAAAATCAACAAAATTTACTGATGGTTGTGGGAATAAAAGATAAAATTAGCGCCTGGAATTTTGCAAATAAAATCAAAGCGCAATTGAAAACACAAGAAAGCGATTACAACGGTGTCAAAATAGCGGAAACTGTGGGCAGTAGTAACAAAACATTTAGCGCTGTCCTGAATAGCCATTTGGTCTTGTCGCCACAAAGAAAATCTGTGGAAATGGCGATCGACACTTTTAAAGGGCAGCCTTCTTTCGCGAACAAAGAGAATGCTAGCCCCATGCTTGCCAAGGGAATGGATATCGAAAATAGTCTCGTCCAAATATATATACCTGAATACGGAAATGTCTTGCAAAAATTACTCGAAAACAATCCTAATTCACCCGCATTGCCGCCTGAATCTTTGGCACAGCTTAAGCAGGTAAAATCTTTGGTAATGGGTTTGGGTGTTGATAATTCTGGTTTGCGAATGAAAGCAGTAGGCAAAGTAGACCCCTCTTTAATTAAAGTAGAATACAAACCCGCACCGGGTAAAGTGGTAGCGCAATTTCCCCTAGAAACGATCGCCCTGATCAGCGGATACGGAATCAGTCGCGGTTGGCAGGCTGTAGTATCAGAATCAGCCAAAAATACGCAATTTCAACAACAAATTGACCAATACAGACAGCAAATCAAAACAAACTACAATATTGACCTAGATAAAGAAGTTTTTGGGTGGATGGATGGAGAGTTTGCTGTCGGAGCGATATCATCAAATCAAGGTGTTTTAGCTCCTATCGGTTTGGGTGGAGCATTCATATTTAAAACAAGCGATCGCGCAACTGCCGAAGCAACCCTTGCTAAAATAGATGCGATCGCTCAAACTAACTCTGTGACTGTAGGAGAAAGAAACATCCAAGGCAAAATAGTAAAAGAATGGCGGCTGGCTGACCAACAAGTTTGGTTGGGTTATGGTTGGTTAGACAACGAATCCTTATTTATCGCCCTCGGTGGCCCAATAATTGATGTTATGGCCATCAATAGTAACCCTCTCGATCGTAGCCCATATTTTCAGGCGATCGCAGGTTCTTTGCAGAAGCCAAACGCAGGCTACTTTTACATAGATATGGATAAAACCATGTCTTTATTAAATCGCTACTTAACTGCCGCACAAAATAATCCTATGCCACCCGAATCATACGCCATCCTCAATTCGATTCGCGGTATCGGTATCACAGCTACACAACCTGACGCATCCACCAGTCAAGTGGAAATGTTGCTAGCTTTGAAACCGAAAACAGGAAAATAGTTATCAGTATGTAGCGTGCCTCAGACACGATAATTTTGGAATCAAGATCCCCGACTTCTTCAAGAAGTCGGGGATCTGGGCTAATAACCAATGGCAATTGACAATGGACAACTAACCAATAACAATGAACTAATGACAAATGACAAATAACTAATCAAATGACTGCTACTGTAAACACCGATCCTGGATTAGCTTCTCGCTTAATAAATGGCGTGCTTTCTGTCAAGCCCCTAGCCGCCTTAGCCAAACACCAAGCTCGTCAAATGATGATGAAAAGAGCCGAGAAGATTGGCGTCGCTTGGCAAAAGGAAGTAGAGGAGTTACGTTCTCACGATTGGGAAAGTATGCTAGCGCAAGTACAAAATCCGCACGTAACTTACCCAGATTACTACTTACACTCTTTCCACGCTTATGATGAAGGAAATCTCGGTTGGGAACCTGCTTTAGAAGTAGAAGTTGCCGCTTACACAGTTCACTCTACTCTCTGGGGAAATGCCAGTGCTGATGGAGACGCTAAGTTACGTAAAAGCTATCACGATATCCTCAAAACTCAAATTCCCAACCAGCCACAAGAGATTTTGGATATCGCTTGTAGCGTCGGGATGAGTACCTTTGCCCTCCAAGATATCTATCCCCAAGCAAAGATGACAGGTCTAGATTTATCACCTTATTTTCTCGCAGTTGCAAAGTACAAATCCCAACAGCGTAACGCTCAAATTCGCTGGGTACACGCCGCCGCCGAATCAACCAATTTACCGACAGCTTCCTTTGATTTAGTCTCCATCTTTTTACTTTGTCACGAATTACCGCAAGAAGCAACGCGGCAGATTTTCCGGGAAGTACGGCGTTTGCTGCGTCCCAACGGTCATATTGGCATCATGGATATGAATCCTAAATCGGAAGTTTATGCCAAGATGCCACCTTACATTATGACGTTGCTGAAAAGTACCGAGCCTTGGTTTGATGAGTATTTTACTTTGGATATCGAACAAGCTTTAGTAGAAGCTGGTTTCGAGAGACCGACTATTACTCGCAACAGTCCTCGCCACCGCACGATCGTTGCCAAAGTGAGCTAGGATTTTTTTCATGTTAAATCAAATGTAGGGTGGGCACTGCTCACTCTACTCGTGTCAATTTAACCCACATTTTGCAGGTTAAAAGGGTGTTTCGGATTTATGGTGGAAAATGTTTGTTTAGATCTGCAATTTAAACTTATATTTGGTACTATTAAAATAAACTCTTTGTTTTATTGATAATCCGCTGCCAAAAGGTAATTTTCTTTGGTTCAACGGTTGATGTTTCAGTTGGTTTTGGTTCGTTGAGATAGCGGTAATATTCCCACAATCCTCGATAGGGCGCACCTGGTTTCATCGGTATGCCAGCCCAATGAAGATACTGTAATTTTTTCTCGCCATCATAGAGTACAATATCTTTTTGTTGGAAGTGTTTTGAACCAGCCCAACTACCTGGGCCACCCCCCGGAATTTTAACGAGGTTAAAGCGTTTGGGGATAGAATTTAGCACTATATAATTTAATATTGGTTGATCTGTGACTTGGCTAGAAAAGTCAAAATATTCTCGATGCTGAGAACATTCACGCAACAGTTCGTACATTCGCTCCAGCGTAATTGTGCCTTTTTTAGATGCCCAAAAGCCACTATTGAAGACATCGCTTAACTGTGCTTCCGTAAATATTTTTTCTTCTCTTACCAAGGGGGAAAAAATATCCTGCAAACCTCTACCTGCATGATGGTAATCGTTGCAAATAAAGCCGTATTCTGACAAGTAATCTAAAATCTTGGCTATTTTCTCAAAGACGATAATATCTGTATCGATATAGAGAAATTCATCTAATGGGCCAAACCAGGCTACTAACTTACGCATCTTATTGGGAAGTGCTAGAAAATCTCGCTCGAAAATTTCGGCAATTTTTTGCGTGAATTGGTTAAGAAAATCTAGGTCGGGAAAAATTTGCACATTATGCAATCGGTTGAGAGTTGCGGCTAAATTTTGATAATTATCATTAAAAGGGATTAAATAAACCGATATATCTGGGTCGTAGTAACGAATGCTATTCAAAAGCGCGATCGCATTCTCACTTACTTTTTCATTTGCTACAATGTAAATTCCGCGAGCCATAGGGATTTTAGTTTTTAGGTTGAGATCTGAATGGATGAATTATTACCGAGATAATCCCAGTTTGCGTAAAACTCGCGTTCCCAAACTGGGAGGTGGATTATAGGGTTTTGGTTTACCTGTGAATTGAGGGCGATTTTCCGGTTCGTGGAGATAGCGATAGTGCAAGAAAATATCCCGATAGGGACAATCAAGATTTTCACCATCGCAAATCCGATTGAACAGTTTAGTCGAGACGCCAATATAATGAAGATAGGTCAGTTGATTGCCGCGATCGTACAAAACATTATCTCGTAACTCGAAATGGCCGGAAGTTACAGAGCAACCAGTTGACTTATTTTTAGGTAATTCTAGCGCTAAATTATAAACTGGTATATGAGAGCGCATGATCATATAGTTTAAAACTGACTGATTTGGCGCAGACATATACAAAATTTCTGCTTCTCCTGCTTCTAGGCTAGATACCACTGTATTCAATTTCTCTGAGGTAAATATTCCCTTTCTTCCCGCATAAAATCCCGCACAAAAAATTTCTGATTCTAGGCGATGTTGAGGAAATACTTCTAATAATTTAGAACTTTGGATATTGTAAATATGGGAGAGATCTTTATATTGAAAATCATAAACGACAAACTCATGCTTATCTAAAGCTTTAAAGATTTCTGCGAGGTTATTTAATACCAAAACATCTGCATCGAAATAAGCAAACCTTTCAAAAGGTGCTTCGCGATCGAAAGCGCAGTAGCGTCGGTTCATGCCGATCCGATAAACTCCTTCAATTCCTTTTTCTTGCCAAATCTTAAAAGCCGTGGGATGTGCTTGCCATACTTTCCTGGAAAGCTCTTCCCAAGGAGCAAATAAAGCGGGATCTTCTAAAAGGGTGACATTATCTCTTTTAGCAACTTCTGCACGTACTTTATCAACTCGATCGTCATAGGCAATCACGCAAACTGGCATTGATTTACCCACATTGACTTCTATACTGTTTAGTAACGCGACGAGTTGATTGTAGACATAATCGTTAGCTAAAGTGTATATCCCATTTTTCATGTTAATTCCCTATTTGTGAATGCTTATAATTGCCAATTTTACATCAACCGCTCGACTAAATTCGATAACCAATTGAGTAGGTTTAGTTTATGGAGAATAATCTGACGTGCTTCGGCGATCGCATCTTTAGCTTGATGCCAAGCATCTGGTGTCGCAATAATTTCCTTAATGTATGCTATGCCTTTTTCATCTTCGCTTGGCAATCTGAGAAAGCTGCCTGGAGGCAAAAGTTTATCAGCCGCCGGCCCACCATAATAAATAGGCAAACACCACGCCAACAAAGCATCCCAAAGCTTTTCGCTGACATACCAATCATTGTCTGCGTAGTTCTCGATCGCCAAGTTATAGTAGTAGCCGCTCATCGCGTTCCATTTATTGCCTACTTTGCCGTATCCTTTCACCCATACAGGTAAATCTCGTCCGTACACATCAAATTCTAAACCGCTCTCGCTCAAAAGCTTTAAAAAAGCCAGTCGCTGACGGTGTTCCTCGGTGCGAGAAATACCAGAGGTGATCCAGCAGCACGATCGCAGTTTTTCTGGTGGCCCCATTTCATTTAATTCTCGGAAAGAATTTGAGTGATACCAAATTGCTGGCATATAGTCGGGAATAGGAGCGAAATCATCTGGGCCAGAAACATATCCGCAATATTTTTGCGCCTCTTCGTATCCAAGCACTCTGTATTTTTGCATTTTGGCAAAAGGGGGTTCCCGTACCAAAAAAATCACTCTTTCTTTGGGAACTCCACGTAACTGCACCTTAATTAGTTCTTCATAACTTTCTTGCTGTTGCGCTTGACCGAACAAACGTGCCAGAAGAGAAGTTTTCGTTTGTGTTTCCGGCAATCCACCATTATACAATAATAAAAAGTCAGGTTCTTTAGCGGGTGCTAGCATTTGAATATTGCCCCAAATGCCATAAGGATGTGGTGTTTGTTGCCACATCCAATCGCAAGAAGGTTGATAAAGAGATGGGTAGCTGCTAACCATACCAACAATTTTTTTAGTCATATACTAGATTACCTACTAATTATTTTGTGGGTCATATTATCTGCGATCGCTCTACACTTTACAGCTAGTATTTAAAATTTTTAGCGGTAATAGAAATCAAAATCTTTGAGAGCAGCTAATCTCGCTTTGTTCAGGCGATAGTGATAGCCTAGCTTGCGTTTGAAAATTTCCCAAAAAGTTTTTTGTTTTTTGCCATAGGAAGCATCTAGGTGCTGCCTAATCTTATTCAGTTTCTCCCAACTCTCGCTTTTTGTAATATTCCATCCCACTTTAGCTGCTGCCAATCCCATCGCGTTTCCCTCTCCGCTGTGCATACCTTTTAATTCTAAGTAACTGCCAATTATACCCCAATTTTTTATAAACTCTTTTTCTCT
>NZ_JACJUP010000014.1:0-20031 GCF_014748295.1 Planktothrix sp. FACHB-1355
CAATGCGATCGCTCAATACCCCAAAAGACGAACAAGCAAAAAACTTTAATCTTTGCGGCGAAAGTTTTGTCTTCAGAAAATCATAAGTTTCCGGTAATCGCACTTTAAATAAATCTTCTTCCGGGTCAAGACGACACGGCCATAATTCCCCCCTTTCGCATTTAGACATCACAACAGCTATTCGCAAATTCTTTATTTCTGGATTAATCTTCTCTTTCTTAAATATCTCGTCGCACAACTTTTTAAAAGCAGGTTTATAAAGTGTCTTATCCCGTCCAGGTTCCCAATCAGTTAGCATCACCATCCAAGCATTTGCTGTAAACAAATCATCAATATATGGTTCTACTTCACTTTGCTTATGGGGTAGGGGAATTTCGTGAAATATCTCCCCAGGATAATCTCTAGTATTTAGTTCGATTTCGATAGGGGGCATTCCCTTAATTGAGGGAATCTTAATTCTAAAGAAGTAAAACGGCAAATAATCTATATTTATTTTGAAATTACCAGCCAGTTTATTCCCTTGCATAATAATATCTTCCGCCATTCTCCCCAGTCTCTCTGCATCCTCTCCCACAGGCGTTATTTCCATACCTGCATATAATTGCTTCACTTGTTTCTGATGAGGAAAATAAGCCAAAGTAGCCAAATAAGTTGTCTTCCCAGATTGTCTGGGGCCTAAAATGCGAATTTCTGCTGACTTAGGAGTTTGGCGAATCATATTTGCTATGGGCAAGATAAGAAGCAAGATGAATCCAGGGAAGTTCTAACAGAGACGGATCTTTAATTGTGGTAATAAAAAATCGCAAGCTTGTGCTATGCTGACGATTATATTCCCGAATTATCTGATCCGCTTTATTAAAATAGGTATTGCGAATATATTCATTAGACATCTCCAAAAATTGCCAAAGCCTTTATAATATTGGTTTTTGACTGCCTGCCCCCTAAAGGGCAGGCAGTCAAAAACCAACGGTTACATAGGGCTTTGACAGTGTTGCAGTCAAAATATGGCAGATTTTTCGGTAATCTTATCTTATAATCTTTCGCAAAAAATAGGCTTTTTAGCTATTGAAAACGATCGCACCTATCCGCCATCTGATTAATCCGCATACAGCCAGGATTACTGGTTCATAAGTTGTAGATTTTAACCGGAATCTTTCGGCTGCTATTCGGAAAGTCTTCACCAGTCTAATTAAATGTTCTACCACCACTCTAGTTCGGGCTTTTTTTTGATTTTCTTGTTTTTGCTCAACCGTGATACCTTTATTTTTAGTTTTCTTATGAGGGGTGTCAATTGCTGGTTCTCCTACATAAGCTTTATCCCCTTGAAACTTCTGATTATCACTTAACTCTCTGGCGCGTTCTCGCCAGATTTTTATATCGCTGGTCGCCCCAGGTTTTCCTACTACTACATCCACGATCTCTTTGCCTGTAGGCATCACTATAAATTGGTTTTTAAATGTATGCTTTTTCTTCTTACCTGAGTAATACTTTTTTTGTTCTTGGTACTCTGTTGGCCTTTCTCTCGGCTGCTCACAGCTATCCACTATTAATTCAAATTGACTTAATATTTCTTCAATCCATGCCCACTCTGAGTCGGGTTTTTTTACTTGTTCTACTAAGGACGCTGGCAACAGTTCTCTGAATATTCCCAGCCAGTAATGAAATATATAATTGGCGGCTGATTCGCTCACTCCAAACTGAACTCCTAACATCTGGAATGTCGGCAAGTGATGTAGGTATACTAATGTTAGGAGAATCTGGTCTGTTAAGTTTAATTTGGCTTGTCTTCCACCACCAGCTTTTATTATTCTTTTTTTCTTTTGTTCGATTTCTTTTTGTTTTTGATTATGTAAGCTCTCAGCTTGACTGATTAACTCTATTAATCGTTCGTAGTCTAAACCCACTAATCTTTGGGCTTCTGATGGATGCTTCTCTATGTACTCTCTCAGTTGACTCATTTTGGGGAAGGTAAAACTCTATTTTACCATTGGCGATCGCAGTTTAGTTTATATGTTGGAGATCTCTAATGAAATGTCCTTAATCGTGTATATCAGAGCATCTGGTGATTTATGAGTGCGATCTCCTTTTCGAGTGCTTGTATAATCCAGTGTCCAGCATCGTATTACTGCCATAACGCTTCAGGCAGATAAAGTCGAATTTTCACGGTAAGTTGGGGCAAGTCTTTCGATAAGGTTCATCTGGAAAGAATTGTCGCCATTCCTGCTGGGTCAAATTGCGGTTGAGGCGGGCGCAAGCTTCGTTGGTTAGATCCTCTGGTCGCCAAAGAAAAATATGTACAGTATCGGAAACCTGTAATGCCAGATATCTTTGACTAAGTGCAACATTTCCAAAGTGCCGATCTCCAAAGTGCCAATCGGATGTGATTCGTACCCTTGGTCTACCAGTCTTCACCTCCCAGATATACATTGGACGTTCATCTGTATCCTCTACACCTATCATTGCCAAGTATTGCCCATCTGAACTAAGAGCTATTGAATCTATTCTGTAAAAGTTTTCAAAACTAATACGCCCAACTTCTTGACCAGTACTCACTTCCAAAACCCTGACTAAATCCAGGGATCTTGAACGTTCTGTAGTTACATCTTTACCTGATATTGCTAAATATTTTCCATCCAAATTTAAGGCAAATTTCTGGAATAGGGGATCATCAAAGGTATTATTAGGTATATTGACCAATTCTTTGCTATTAGCGCTTTCCGAAACTCGGAAAAAATTACCTAATCCTTCTGCATAATCTGTACATACGACAGTGAGATTTAGGTATTTTCCATTCGGGCTAAAGACTATTGCCTTCACCTCTCCCTTTTGATGTATGCTTTCTAATTGCTTTTTAGTAGCCACTTCCCACACTTTCAATTGTGTGTTTTCCTCTCGATTGGCAGCAGCTATATATTTGGCATCTAAACTCAAAGCAATAGTTCCTGGATTTAGCCCCAAAATCTCTTGTGGTATGCTAGCTACTTGATTACCAGTTGCAGTTTCCCAAATCTGTATCTCTTCAGTATCGACTGGGGCAATACCTTCGGCTTCGGCTTTAGCTTCGTTGTAGTTTGTTGTCGCAAGATATTTCCCATCAGGACTTAAGGCAATAATAGAGCTAGAGTTACTACATGGTATACTAGCCATCGGAGCGTTATCATTACCCCTAGTTATCTCCCATACTTGTATCCCTTCTGTATTACCTGTAGCTAAATATCTCCCATGCGAGCTACAAGCCAAATTTCTTTCGCAGAAACTATGATGAGGCACACGAGCTATTTCTTTACCAGAATTTACTTCCCATACTTGCACAATATAGGGATTGGTCAATGCTTCAAAATTTTTTGTATTGCCACTTAAAGTGGTCAAGTATTTTCCATCAGGGCTAAAAGCAACAGCCCTCACCCGCATTTCATTGAATTCGGACAGTCGAGCTACTTCCCTGGTAGTGGACACATCCCATACTTGTAGTATGCTCCCAGCAGATGCGGCTATGTATTTTCCATCAGGACTAAAGCCAAGGATTCCGAAGCTTTCATTGTAGCTTGTACCGCCTGTTATACGAATTACATCTTTGCTAGTTTTTGCTTCCCAAATTCGTATCTGTGCAGGATTTTCAGAATTTGTTCCAGCTAGGTACAAGTCTTTTCCATTTGAACTAAATGCAAGGGCATCTATCCTATCTTTTTGTAGAATACTAACCTCTTCTCTAGCCGTCGCTATTTCCCATACTCTGACTAGCTGCGTGTTTTCGTCCAAACATACTGTAGCTATAAATTTACCATCAGGGCTGAAGGCAGTCTTGGCGAACAAATTGCTTTGGCTTATATAGGGATGATATGCAACATCAAGGTTAGGTATGTTAGTAACTTCATTACCTGTAGCTACTTCCCAAACCTGTAGACGGGAGATGTCGTCTGAATTAGAACTGACTGTAACTGTAACTAAGTACTTCTCATCTGGTGGACTGAAGGCAATAGCTTGTTTGGTAACTACTCCAGATATATTGGTATATTTGTTGAGTGTAGTAACTTGTTCACCTGTATTTACTTTATATACTTGTACCTGTGTCGTTTTCCCCGATTCTATTTCCCCTGACTCTATAGTTACTACAGGTAAGTATTGCTCATGTTGGCTAATGTCAGTCGTTTTCCCCGATTCTATAGTTACCATAGCCAGGTATTGTCCGTTTGGGCTAAAGGCAACAGCATCAACTTGATGGGATATCTGAGTGATACGGCGCGGGAGCAAACTTAAACCACTACGCAGGGTGTTATCAGCTTCCAAGGAAGGAGATAGGCGTATAGATTCTATAGCAAGGAGAAGACTGCGAGGTAACAGTTTAACTAGCTGATTTCGTGCCAGCTCGGCTTGAGCAGCTAACTGGCGAGATACTGCTAACTTACGTCGCTCTTCAGCTTCTTTCAGTTCATCGAGTCGTTGTTTCTTGCTTTGTTTTACAAATTCTGTTTCTAGTTTGTTGAGCCAGTTATTATTAGGCGATTCAAGTACTTTTTCTAACCAAGCCAGACGATCAACTTCTCTAGTCCAAAGACCACCTTTTCCTGTTGACCAATCATTAGCAGCAGGCGTTAAACGTTGTTGCAGTGCCAAATCCCCCTGGCTCTGCTTGATCCATTCCTGAAGTTTGTCCCAGCCGCGTACTAGGAAATCGTGGGCAGGTTCGACGTAGGGTTCTCCTGTCTCCTGTCCCTTCACCAGCAAACGAGCTTTGACCAGCCGAACGCCCACCTGTGTCACACGCTTGTTCTCTTCCGAATCGGGATACACCAGTTCAGACTCTGGCACGCGTCGTCGTGCAACTCCTCCCCCCTCGATCGCCACCATTCGCAGCATCACCCGTTGCATCGTGGCTTGGTGTGCCTTGCCCAACGCTTCGCCAAACTCTCTAACGAGATTGTCATACTCCTCTGTTGCCCGACGGGTTAACGCTCCTGCCACTCCGCCGAGTTCGTTATAGTCTTCGATTCGCAAAGCGCGATCGCTACTGTTTGGATCTATCCACCGCTTAATCAGTTTGATGTAGAGTTCACTGAGAGTAAATGAGAGCAATGGCAAGGCTCCTGGCATCTGTCCCACTTCATCAATGAGTCTTCCCACTAAATCCGGTGGTTCAAAGTATAGGGCTTGTTTCCGTGCAGGCTGTTCGATCGCCTCTCGTAACTCATCGGAATTCATCGCTCGAACTGGAAACCGTCCCTTTCTCCAATGTGCCTTCAATGGCGAATCCAAAAATCGCGGTTCAAAATCAGATCGCAGTGTTGCCACGATATGCAATCGATGACGATGGCTTGCTAAAGTAATTGTGAGCATGGATAGGAATTGCTGCCACTCCTTCTGGTCAGAATCACTTTTTCCTTGATGTTCTTGAGCCATCGTAATCAATTCTTCAAACTGGTCAATTATCAGTAGCAGCTTGATATTAGGATTAATTTGACTCCAGCTTGCAATTACCTGAGTTAAATAGCGAGGGTCTTTTTGTAAATCACTAGCTAACCTAGCTACCCTTTTTTGAATGGTATTTTCTAAATTAGTTAATTCTTCAGAAGGACATATTTCTTGCAGTTGATTGAAATAATCCACAATCAACAATAGTTTTGCTTCTGGAGTAGAGTTATTCCAAGAGTCTGCTAATTTCGGAAAAGCTGCGTCTGTTTTTTCTGAATTACTCTGGTTCTGTTGAGCTTCCTGAGAGAGATCGCTGTTTTGCTTTAATTCTATCTTTGGTTTAAATACCTCATCAATACCTTTAATTTGGTTGAGTTGGGATAGCAAGTTAGCATCTTCAAGCGGTAAGATTACCCGTGCCAAAGCTGTGAAGGGAGACTCACTAGGACGCATAGGATCGAGAATGTACCACTTTTGTGCTTGTGGATCTTTTTCCTGCTTGTTTCGTAAGTAAGGAATTAGTCCCGCTTTGACTAGACTGGATTTACCCGAACCTGAAACCCCTAAAACAATGGTGAGAGAACGACCGGGCTTGGAAAGGCGATCGCTCAGTTCCTCCACCAGTGCTGTACGACCAAAAAAGAAGCGGGCGTGCCTTTCTTCAAACGACTCTAACCCACGATAGGGATTATTACTAGCATTTAGAGGTGGTGCAGGAGTGAGATTCTTTTTCGGGTCAAATCCTGGTTTAACGAAAATAAACTCGCCTCGATCAAATTCATGCCGTAATGACCAAAAGCCTGGGGTTTGCCGTTCACCTGTACTCCGGTTAACCTCTTTATCTACATAAAAATAGAGTTCCGGTGTAGTAATAACTCCATCTCCAGTTAAGTCGGCATTGAGTTTTTCATCTGTATGCCCTAATCCTTCGAGTAATGCTAAGGCAAAGGGAGAATGATTTGTGCCTGGGACGGCTCCCCGTTCATCTGTCACTAAATCTAATGCTTCTTGATCGTGGGCAGCAGATGCTATCACTTGCCAAGCAGGATAACGGATGAAGCGAGCATAATGTTCTTGGTGAATGCGTTCGTAAGCAGAGCCTAGCTTGCGGGTAGCCCAACGAAACATTCCCGCATAGCAACAATCTAAAATTACGAGTAAATGATGACAGTTGATGGTTTTAAAAGCATCATAAAGCTCCTGCATGGGCAGAAAGTTTTCGGATTGGTCATTTTCAGCATTCTGGAGATTGACTTTAGCATTCTGGGGAATGAGATATCCGGCTGGGCTACCATCTTTTCCTTTGCGAGTTATGCCATGCCCAGCAAAATAAAACAGCAGGCGATCGCTCTTTCTTACTTCCTTGGGCAAGGTCTCATTCAGCAGTGTTTTAATCGCCTCATAGGTTGCCTGCTCGTCATATAACTCCCAAATTTGGGAATACTTATATTCGTCTTTGAGGAGTTGAGCGATCGCTCTAGCATCGTTAACGGCTGTACCAAGTGGCTTAATACCGTTTTCAGGTCGGTAGGTATTGATGCCAATAACAACTGCTAGATTGCGAAAGGTTACTGCCATAATTGTAAATTTTTGTAATCTAAAATTGAGTTATATAAACATCTGCATCTGCCCTAACTCGTTCTCTAGAGCTAGTCCCTCGGTAGCTGCCCCATAGCCAGAGAAGTGAACAATTTGTGGCTCATAATCCAGTAAAGCACGTCGGAGATCGTCAGGGCGTACAGCCCATTTCGAGATGATTTCAAATCGATCTCGTTTTTTTGCTCGCTCTAAACCCGTTTGAATTTCACGAACTTCTGCATCTAAACGACGTTTATCTATATTTTGAGGATTAGCGGTGAGAATCAGAATTTTTTTAACAGTTTGGTCTTCGTCGTTACTGTCACCAAAAGCGTAATAAGTTTCTACATAAAATTTGTCGCTTTTCATCGCAGTCATTACCATATTTTCCAGACTGCGGATTCGTTCATCTTTTTCTGCCATCGCAGCTAGCAGAGATTGCAGGTCACCATAAGACAAAGAGCCAATCTCCTGGTATTTCTCAAAATACTCAGCACTGAGTCTGGAGCGATCGGTGTCCCCTGTGACTCTTGCTTGGAACCGAATCTTTTCTTCACCTCGCCCCTCTAATGCCACAACCTTTAGTCCTGCTTCAGGGTATTGTTCGGCTAATTGTTTGAGAGCGATCGCT
Source organism: Planktothrix sp. FACHB-1355 (assembly GCF_014748295.1). NCBI lineage: Bacteria > Bacillati > Cyanobacteriota > Cyanophyceae > Oscillatoriales > Microcoleaceae > Planktothrix > Planktothrix sp. FACHB-1355. Next base: position 7,619 of record NZ_JACJUP010000014.1, read on the forward strand.
GCAACACTTGGATCGATGCTTTCATGGTGATACAGATCCAGGGTTCTGAAGACTCCGACGATGCGACGGGGGTCAACGTTTTGACGATGGTAGAGATTGAGAGTTTTGATAATAGGAGCAATGAAGTCAGCAAAATCTCCTGCTTTGAAATTCTCGTTCTTATTATCGGGTTTTCGACAGGGATCGGGATCGTCTCTCGTTGGTAGTTGCATATAGATGAAATCACATTTCACCGCATCAAACGAAGTATCTGTTGAGATTGCCCAATTTTGGATATAAGCTCCGGTCAGACACGCATAGGTTAGATCGCTACGGTATAGTTGTGTCTGAACGAGCTTAGCTCTCGATAAATTTGTGTCTCTCAGCGTTGTTTCGCTCAGATCTGCACCAATGAAACTAGCGCCTGCTAAGTTCGCACCTTGTAGATTGAGACCCCGCAGGTTTAGATAGTCAAAACTTCTATCTTGACCATTCTTTAGAACTACCAACAATCTGACTTGAGGTATTTCCAAATATGTTCCTTCAATTCGAGCTTGCTCAAGCTGCTTTGCTTGAAACCAGCAGACTCGTGTGAGCCTTGCTTTTCTGAAGTCAGTGTTTTTAAGAATGGCTTGAGTGAAGTTAGTATCCGTTAAGTCTGCTTCTCTAAAACTTGTTCCTTTGCTTGTAGCCAGGTTGACGGCAATAGCCCGAATGAGCGAGTATTTTTCATTGCCAGCGATCGCCTGTAAGCCAACGTAATTGCTTAACACTTGCAAGACGATAGTGATGGTAATCGTTAGAGTCCAGTCCCAAACTGTTGCTTTATAAATAGGACTAACTCCAGCCAGAACACCCATTACTGCTCCAATAACAGTTCCAGTTGCAATGAATCCGACCAAAAACATACCAGCGATGGTTATTACAGTCGCAACTGCAATTGCTCCTAAAGCGAACCCGGCTGCCGAACCCGCAATTGCAACTGCCTTAACCAGAATTACAGCAATGACAATTTCAGTTTGCGAACCAGCCTACAGAAAAAGCGATCGCCAAATCATCCCGAATCTCTTGACGCATCCCAATCACATAGTTAATGTGCTCAACGATCGCATCCGCCTGCACCTCAGCATAACAAGCAATCCCCGTAATCTCTCATCTATTGCCCGCACTTCCCTGTCTAAGCGTAAGCGTGAAGTTCCTTGCGGATTGGCTGCTAAAATTAAAATTTTCTTCATAACTCTGGTTCAACCATTTTCATTTGTTACAGTTCAGCAGCGTTAATGGCGATCGATTGCAATAGAACGGAGTGAAATTGGTTTTATTGTTATCCTATGCCATTGCTAAACCTCGCCACGGTATTATCGGTGCTTCCAAATTTTGACAGTTGTGTCTGCACTACCGCTTACCAGAATCTGTCCATCTGAGCTGAATACAACAGAGTAAATTACATTATTATGTCCGAAAAGAGTATTTAGACATCTTCCAGAATCAACGCTCCATATTCTAATAGTATTATCCCAGCTACCACTTGCTAAAATATTACTGTTGGGCATAAACGCAACCGACTGCACTTCTTTTGAATGACCATAGAGAGTATGTAGTTCCTGCTTGGTTTCCAAATGCCACAGCTTTATTGTTTTGTCGTTACTACCACTTGCTAATATCTGACTGCTAGGGCTAAATGCAACTGATCTGACTGAACCAGTATGTCCAGAAAAAGTATGAAGTAAGCGCGATTTTTGGACATCCCATAGCGTAATTTTATCACCACTACAGCTTGCTAAAATTGCTCCATCAGGGCTGAAAGCAATGCTATCTACTAAACCTTGATGTTCGGGTAATGTCACTAATTCATAACCAGTTTGAACATCCCATATCTTAATTGTTCCATCATTACTGCCACTTGCAAGAATCGTTCCATTGGGAGCAAATGCAACAACATCAACCCACTCTGAATGTCCTACTAGAGTAAGCAATTCACGCCAGGTCTTAACATCCCAAAATTTGATAGTATTGTCACCGCTACCACCTGCCAGAATCTGATAATCGGCGCTAGAACCGAAAGCTAAAGAAGGAAAATCTTTCCCGTATCCACTAATAGAATGAATTAATTTTCCGCTTTCAATATTCCAAATTCTGATTGTATTATCACTTACAGTAGGAACTGTCATCCATCCTATTTGCAAACCTCCGGGAATGGGGCCGCTACTAGCTGCAACTAGTTGCCCATTTGGACTGATAGCACAACACCAAATGGTACCTTTGGCATCAGAGAGGGTTTGAGTTAAGACAAAATTAATATTGCGATCGCGGCAAAGCTCTACTTTCGAGCCTGCCGCAAGTGATTTGTCGATATCCAGTTGAATCTCAGCTCGCTTTTCTTGAGATAGCGTTTGATTATTGTTGATGATACTCGGTTTCGTTTTGAGAATTGGCTTTAAATGTTCTGGAATCAGAGTTTTGGCCACCATATTCGCCACTCCCAGTTTGCGTTCGGCTTCGGATACTGCTGAGCGCACTAATGAACTCCCGGAAATCTCTAGCTGAATTGCATTACAGCCAAACTCATAGGCCAGCTCAATCGAACAGGCATACCCCAAGGCACGGTAAAATCCTTTGGAGAAGGCGATCGCCGCATCATCTCGAATTTCCTGATTCATACCAATTACATAGTTGATGTGATCGACAATGGCACCTGCTTGCTCCTCTGAGTAACAAGCATTCAGTAACACGCATTCAACACTGCTAGAGAACAGCCGGAATAGGTTGGACAGAGCATCGGTACTTACCCAATGCTCTCGTCCCATATCGCTTTCAAACACCAAACCTTGCCCCCCACTTCCATGCCCGCAGAAATGGACAATCTGCGGTTGATGCTTGTGCAGCAGTTCTTGCAAATCTCCAACCCGCACCGCCAACTCATCCACCACCTCAAACTCTTCTCGATGGCGCGAATTCTCGATCGCTCGTTTTAAGTCCCGAATTTCGCGATCGAGGTTAAGGTCTTTTCGGGGATTGGATGCCAAAATTAGAATCTTCATGGAGATGAATGCACTAGTAGTAATTTAAATTACTCTTTTATATATAGAGTTTCAGCATAGCTTCTAAGCTAACCCAGCTAAAAGCCTATTCTTCTGCTCCCACAACAACAAAGGCTGCCCAGTAGCGAGGATGGCTATACTCAGACTGCGATCGCACAGTTTGCATCGCCTTCTGCAACGCGATTGCCTTGTTAACGTGCTGAAGATAGTTCTTGTAGAAGGCAACCATGAGTTCCATTGTTGCATCGTCACTCACACTCCACTGACTCACTACAACTGTCCGCGCTCCAGCAACCAAGAAGGCTCGACTCAATCCCAGCATTCCCTCACCAGTAATGCGCCCCAACCCGGTTTGACAAGCACTTAATACTACTAAATCGGCTGGAAGCGATGACGACTCAATCACCTCTTGTGCAGTCAATAGTCCATTTTCATGGTCTGTTGGTGAAAAGGCGACAAGAGAAGCTAGAGGATCGCTACCATAAGCAATTCCATGCGTTGCCAGATGCACGATGTTATGGCTTTGAGCCAGTTGTTTGACGTTGGCTTCAGTCGCTTTTTGACCAATCAGGAGCGTGTATTGCTGTTGGGAAAAGAGTTCGACGATTGACTTAACTTCTGCTTCAGCTCCAGGCAAGGGTTGCAGTTCAATCTTAACTCCATCACGATCGGGAACCATCGGCATAATCGGATTACCGACAGCCAAGATTTTTGAGTTAGCAAGTGGAGTGTAGCAAGGTTCTCGGCGAATTTCATTTAGTGTATAGGCAGAGGCAGCATAGATAAGAGACCAGCGATCGCCCATCCAAGTGCCATCTGGAAGCTGAAGTGCAGCAAAAGGTGCTAGCCACAACGAGCAATGAGGTTCAATTACTATAGGTGTTCCATCGGTTGGCAACACATCCGCTACTGGGGCAATGAGTTTTGCGTACAGGTCTTGGAGAAGTGTCTCTAATTTGACTGGCGTGCTACCTGGTTTGGCTGGTGGAACTGAACCTAACTTACGAAGCCCACGATTTACTTCATCTACGTTGAGTGCTCTGCGTAGATGAGTAACCCGATCGGCGATCGCATCTTCTCCCAATGGAACAACGTGACCCCGTACTCTTCCATCCGGCGTTACTGCAAAGATTGCCGTGCGATCGGAAAGTACATAGAAAACCAATCTCGCTAATGGTAATAATTGCCGATCTGCCTCAGCTTTCGGAACTATTCCTACTCCTTTCGATGAGTTGGATTGCGTAGCTGGTGCAGATTGGCGGACATCGAACTGATGGGATTGAGTATCCGATCCAGCTTGAGTATCGATGAAGCTAGGACGCTGACGCGCTCGACCTGACATCAAATCTTGCAACGCCTGTCCTCGTGCCTTTTCTGCTACGTCCAAAGCAGCTTTGTAATCCTGAGTGCCAGTCTGTGCCAGTTCCAAATGCACCGTTAACAGCTTCTCAAAAACATCTTGCACGTTTTCCAGAAACGCTACCTTTCCCTCATCTGTGCGGAGGTCTTCCTGACGGAAATTAATTAACTTCAAACTCTTATTAAACGAGTCGATCGCCTCACTCAACTCTCCAGCAACGTGCTGACAGCAACCTAATCCCCAATAAGCGTGCCATAATGTATCGCTATCGTTTTCAGCTTCCGCTAAATCTATTGCTCGTTGATAATTATGTTGTGCATCGGTAAACTGCTTTTGCATCAGGTGAAGACTAGCTAAACTGGCATAGGCTCTCGCCATACCGAGCTTATCGCTTGCTTTCTCGTAGAGCGCTAATGCCTGTTGATAGAGTTCGATCGCCTTATCAATCTGACCTCGATCCCGCGCAATACTGGCTAATAGAGCGATCGCACGTCGTTTCTCCAACGGGTCGGCATATTGCTCGAAAAGCGCTAGAGCTTGATTTAATTGAACTTCGGCATCGTCTATTTTGCCCTGTCGGCGATAAATTTCCCCAATGTTGGCGATCGCATAAGCCTTCAGGACTGGATTCGTATTAATCTGAGGATGTTTTAGTGCTTGCTCGTAAGCATTCAATGCGGGTTTTTCCTGGGGTTGTTGTAAATAAGCATTACCGATGTTCAGCCAAAGTTTGACCGCCAGCGTTTGGTCATTTTCATCAAATTCAAGCGTTTGGGCTACTTTTGCACTGTAGAGATCGGGAACGGGTTCAGGATCGCTGACAGCGTAACCTTTGCCGACTTGACTCAGCTGATTCACAACGTCTTCCAAATTAAAGATTGTGTCTTGCTCTAAGGCACGAAGGGCTGATTCATAAGCAATTACTGAATCTTGAATTTTTCCTTGCACTTGCAAGACTTGTCCCATGCGATTGAGGAGAACGGCAACAAGACGCGATCGCTCCATTTCTTCAGCGATTTTCAAGGCATTGGTATAAGCTTCAAGCGCATCTTGATAGTTGCGATCGGCTAGCGCGAGGTTTGCTTGATTAGCTAATGAGACAACTTCTTTATAGCGATCCACTTTTTCTTTTCTATTATCTTTAGTTACACAGTCATAGTTGTCAAAGCGAGCGTTGTAAATCCTGGAGAATTGACAATTGCCAGATTCACATCTCAAGTAACGACTATCTTCTAATTCATCGGTAAAAGTAAATTATCTTAAACAAATTTGCCAAATGTTCTTAAACTTATTAAATTAGTTTAATATAATTTTATTTAAGCAAAAGGCTCTAACAGCATCCCGTGAAAAAACATATAACCACCACCGAGTTTTTTTCTATGCCTAAATATTTAGCAAATATTTATTGCTAAATATTTGCCAAATTATAATCAACAATCTAAGTTGTTTTTGCGAAATGTGAGCATTAAGTATGTTATTTACTTAATAAAATTAAGTCCATTCCAAAACCGTATTTGTTATTACGGTTTTGGAATAATTTTTTTGAACTATTAATCTTCTTTAATTTACTTCCAAAAATGATTTCATCCAGACCCTTGGCACCATATTTTCGTGTTGTTAATAGACGAATAGTATCCCTTGGTTCAAATTTTACTGGTTCCCCCCAATCTGGCAACATTATAGAAATAGTTTCTTGACTTAAGTTACGATATAAAACGTTGATATAAAGTGCTTTTTCAGAGTCTTCAAATTTACATGGCTCTACAGAGTGCTCAAAAACAAGATTGGCAAAATCAATATTCATATTTGTGTACTGAAGCAATGTACTTGTAACAAATTCTTTAAACGACAAAGTATTTGCATACTCTTTAGCCGCTGCCTCTGCTGCTGCTGGTAGATTTGATTCAGTAGTCGCCACTTCTAGGAGAAGTTTGTCACCAGTACGCATCAGTTTTGAGATAGTTTGAAGTAGTTCTATATCATCTGGAAAATTAGCTAATGTATTTCCAAGAAGAGAAAATAAAATGGGGTCGTCATTGTCAATTCTATCGAGTAACTTCCGTAACTCAATAACATTACTTTCAATTGAAAAGTCAATTTGAATCGGTAGTACATCACTACCTTTTAGTGCAATATTTTTAGTTGCGTTCTTAACTCCTAGTCTTAACATTGTTGAGCTCATATCAACAGGAAAATAACGTATATTATGGTTACTACGCAAGCATTTCAAAATTTCATTATCTTTCTTCCCTGTTCCTACTCCTAAGCTTACATAATGATATTTTTGTCTTGTAAATTCTTCATTACAAATATCTTTCCAGCGTTTCTCAAAGGAACTGGTGCCATCCCTCATAACTGGGTAAAGTGGATCTCTACAAGTACTTTCCCAAGCCAGGGTTGAAACAATTCCCCAGTAGGAAAAACCAGATGGAACTTGTTTGCCCTCGCCTGTGGGAGAAAAGCTATGTCTTAATTCCTTTAATAGATCTCCAAGTTTGTCTGATTCATCTTCGCCTGTAAAACAAAGGCTCCACTTCAACTCTGATTTATTAAAATAATCTTCTAAAAGATGATTTAAAAAATCAGGAAGTTCTTCACTACCTTCAGCAACAGTATGTGGTGTTTCCGGAGGAGAGTCAGGAGATAATGTACGTCTGACCATAATAGGCTTTAGATGTTCAAAAATGGCAGTGTTATCAGAAGTAGTTGCGATACCCAATTTTCGTGTTAGTTTTTCTTTTTCTGCTGTTTTTAGTTTATTTAATTTAAGGCGAATCATAAGGCAGCCATGCTGATAGCACTTTTCAATCTCTTTTCCATACCCTAACCATTCATAGAAACCCTTAGAAAATGCGATCGCGGCATCATCCAGAATTTCTCCTTTCATGCCAATTACATAATCAACGTGATTAATAAGTTCTTGGGCTTGTCTCTCGGAATAGCAAGCATTCAGTACAACACATTGAATAGATTGCTCTGATCGAAACAACTCGGTTAAAATTGATGTTTCAACTTCTTCTTCTCTCTTATCGCTCTCAAAGATTAAAGCTTCACCATTGCCATGTCCGCAAAAATGGACAATTTGTGGTTTATTTTCTATCAATATACGTGATAACTCATCAACAGGCGCTGATACCTTATCTATCACTTCAAACTTTCCTTTATCCTTCGATTCTTCAAGTGCATTCCTTATTTCTCTGACCTCATCACTAAGGTTGAGGTCTTCGTATGGATTTGCAGACAAAAGTAGGATTTTCATAATAGTTACGCGGGTGATTATTTGTCTTTCTACTACAACTTCAGAGGCTCTCCCGGATTTATGGTGATAACAAAATCTTATTTAAATGTAGGGTGTGTTAGGCACGGGCGATAAATTCGGCATTTCAATCCATAAATAAGTTCCCGTGCCTAACGCACCGTTTCCCTAGTTTGTAACACAAATGAACATTTTTCCCCATTAACCCGAAAGAGCCCTTCAGGATTAACCCATTACCCTTGCTAGAATAACTAACAAGATTGAGATATTGTTTGATTATTCAGTGACGGTCAGGTTAATCTGTTTTGTTGTCCACTCACGGCTAGGAGATGCAGCTACAGATAACTTTCTAGTTGGCGGTTGCTCCTCATCAATTGCCGCTAAAAGAGCATCTAACGGATTCCCAGAACGATTTATTCCTTTGGGTTTGATTTCTTCATCAAGTGAGGGTAGTTCTAACCAACGAAAGTTTGCTTGGTCAACTGTCGCAAAAACTTTCACATTATCTTCACCCCCTGAAGTAGCTGGAATTGGTATAACTTCTTTTTTCCCTGCCTCAATTGTGATAAAGTTTTCGCCTTTACCTGGGTAAATTTGTTCCACTGACCAATCAGAAGCGATATCTAGAACAGCAACATTGAGATCTTGAAAGGAAGTATTTTGAATTGATAGGAATACATATTCACCTTTCTTTACAGTTGGGTTGCTCGGATCGGGAATTGGATTTAACTGAGATTTAGGTGGAATATCATCTCCTAACTCAAAACTGTCTGATGTTCCTAGCCACTCAAGAATTAGCTTTCCTGCTAAGGGTGAACCTTTATCCCTGTTATCTAATTCTGCTGTAGCATGGTATTTCGTTAAATGAACTAATCGTTTCACGATTGTTGCAGCAGCATCGGGGTCACTTATTTTTACAGGAGCAATGTTTTTATATGGATGTCCAGCGCGATCGCAAATCTCATATTCTCCCTTGTCATTTACAGCTAGTTGATAAGCAACTCCCTCATCATCATCTTCTGTTACTTTTTCTTCTGCTAGTTCCACCCAACCATTGCCAGGAAGAGCTTCTTTGATTGCCTTAAAAGCATCTTTTGCTGCTTCTTGGTCAACGAGCGAAACTTTGCGAACAAGATTAATTGAAGGAGAAACTAAAACTGCTCGATCTCCATCTTCAATTTTAAGCTCTTGACCCTCAATTGGTTTAAGCTGACACAGAGATTCTGTTGCTCCCCTTTGAATAATTGTCGCTATAGCCGTCCGATTTTCTTTATTTTTTAAATCAGTTACGGTACGAGGATAGATAGCAAATTCTGCTCCTTTAGCAACACCATTTACCTGTCCTACGCCTAACTTAGCTTGCATTTCACCTGTTTCTGTATCTTTCTCAACCTTCAAAACTGGAACGGCATGGACAATTTCAGCAAATTCATCGCCAAAAATAGTCCGATTTACCTCACCCATTGAGATGGGAGTTTGTTGTGGAAATTGACTGTGGATTTTGGCATTGATGCGCTCGAACAAATCGTTATAAGTTTGTCCGGGGTTTTGTTGTCTTAAAGTATCTAACAACCAATAGGTAAGCGCCCCGTTTCGTTCTTTAGTCTCCCGATTGAAAGCATACTCGTAAGCAAACTCATTCTCACGACAGGCTGCTAGCAGCACGTAATCTCTAGCTGCACGTAGTCCAGATGGTTTTAATCCACGAGGCGTTTCTTCAGTAACCGATCGCCAAGTTTCTGCTAACGTTTCTACAGGTGCTACCAGTTCTTGCCCTGGTTGCAGAGGTTTATCATCAATTCCTTCTCCTCCTCGAATTTCTACATCCCCTCGCGTTGCGCCCCCAGAATGACAGCAATCTAATACCACCGTAACTATTAGTCCTTTATCTACCAATTCCTTTAACAATTGTCTCAGGTCGAGATCGCGGAGATACTGTCCTTCTGAAGTCCCAATATCTGTAGGAACCAACCCCTCATCAATGCCATCCTCACCTTTAATAGATGGGAAAACAGTCTTTGCCCGTCCACCGTGACCTGAATAGTGAATATATACCTGCGAACCTTTTGGAGCCTCTTCTTTCAGCTTTCTGAAAGCATCGATCATATTCTGACGAGTTGGTAGTTTTTCCGGTGATTCTAGTGGCTTACTAGGTTCCTTTGGGTTGCTAATTGAAGCTGTCAGTTTCCAAATCCGTTCTTTTGGAACTTGACGCTCATCAATTAAGAAAGCTTCTACATGATTAATATCTCGTACACACCCACCAAGACTTTTGTACCGACTACCATCTGGTAATATGTTTGGCATATACGAGTCAATTCCGATTAATAGAGCGTATAAATTTGGTGTTTGAACAATTTCGTCAGCCATATCTAATACCTTCGTGACAATGATTAAAAAGATAAAACGGCTGGATTAGTAATGTTTTGGCAGTGTAACCTAAATACTAGAACAAACTCTAATCCAGCCACAAATTTTTTAGTTCAAGTTCTAGTTTACTCTTTGTACAAGGTTTCAAGCCATTAGTTCACGGGTTTTCGCTCCCACAACCCCATCAGCAACTAGACTATTCCTCTGTTGGAACTCCTTAACCGCCCTGCCTGTTTCAGGTCCAAATACACCATCCGCTACTGAGATGGCAAAACCTGCATCCTTCAACTTCTGCTGAAGTTTACGCACGTCAGAACCTTCCATCAAAGGTCGGCTTAAACGTAAGGCTCTGGGTTTATCGTCCCACGGTGCTTTCTCAAAACCCATTGCAGGCGATCGATTTAAGCAAGACTCAGTTTTTGGTCCCCACTGACCATCAACCTTAATCTGTTCTTCTGGATGATTTTTGTTCCAGAGTTGTTGGAAGGCTTTTATTGTTGCCTCGCGCAGGTCTTTAGCACCTGCACCTTGATAATCAATGTGTGGCGGGTCTCCCGCTAGAGGCTGCCAACCGCTACCTTTTAGAAAGGGTAACCAACCTTCTCGATCTTCGATATCAAGCGCCAAGCCACTCTGGTGATTACTTTCACCTGGTCTAGCTACAGGGCTTCTACCATTGAGCCACTTAAATAACAGCATTTGCTGAGCAAGAGTTCGATAGGCTGAATTAACAACAAGCCGCTTGCCACGGTTTTGAATAGCCTTTTGCAGTGCCTGTTTAGCTGTGGGCGGTACGAAAGGATATGCCGCATCTCCCAACTTGACATCTAGATCGTCAAAACTGACTAAAGCATCTGGGACAATGAGATTGATTTGATAAATTAATTGCTGAGATAAGGCGTTGACGACGGAAGTATTCCCAGAGGGAGCATCTCTGAGCAAACCATTAAAACTTGCTCTCGGTGCATTTTCTTCAAATTCATTAATTTCTAGGCAAGGTTCAACAACAAAGTCTTCCATTCCCTCAGATATATGATTAATTGAGTTGCACATTTTTCATTCTTAATGTTTAACAAAGTGAGTTGTTTACAAGCCCAATGCTTTCTGCGTTTGGGTACCAGCAATGCCATCTACAGTGAGATTCTTCTGTTTTTGAAACTGCCTCACTGCCTTGTCAGTGTCTTTTCCAAAAATTCCATCAACTTGAATATTGAATCCAGCTTTTACTAGAGCTTTCTGAAGTTGACGAACATCATTACCTTGCACAAGAGGTTGGCCGGGTTCGGCTAGCCGCAACACTCTGCTTGGCTCCCAATTCAAAAACTCTTCCCAAGGCTGACTCAAAAATAATGCTCGTTCAGCTCTCCTTCGCCGAGACAGTCCCGGAAATACTTGACCACTTGCTTTGTCCCATCTCAAAAATTCATCAGCAGCTTCCTGAATCTTGCCTTCGTTCAAACGTTTCAAAAGTGTTGATTCAAACAGGGAACGGGCACCAACGTTATAACTAAAACAAACTAAGGCTGAGAATTGATTGTCATTAATGTCTGTTTTTACTGCATCAGCTACCGCTACTTCAAACTTCCGCAATTCCTTTTTTAGCATCTCTTCTGCTTGGGCGATGCTAATTTTCATTCCTATGTAGACACCTTCTGTGCTTCCCCAGCCTATAGTCGGTACGTTAACGGGGTCTAGATATGCTTCTACGTATGTTCCCTCTGGCCCTTGTTTCAATTTATGCAACCCTTCAAATGATTTGATAACTTTTATTCCTTCTTGGTTAGTTTTCCTCATAGGTGCCCTTGGTTGTGGTACACCGCGCGGAACTGCGTCAGTGGGTGCGATCGCAAATATTTCAGCAGTAGTAAATTGCAAAGTTTCAATTAGTAATTGCACCTTACCTTCAGTCTGGGTAACTTTAACTGGTTGTTCATCTTCAAGTTCGTACAAACTACCATCAGCAAAAATTTCAAGGCGTTTAATCATTTAATAACCCTCCGGGGAGATGATCCAAGAACCATGTTTAGAGCTTTTTCACCTAGTTTATGAGTACATCCGGAAAGTTTCAAGTTTTATTTGGTTAAATGTTCAACCGATTCCAAGAAGTAAGGAAGCAACCGATTTGTTGGATAATCTGCCAGTAGACTCAGGTAATCCCCTAACTACTATCAACCAGGTCGCCGAGCTAAAACGCTTATTCAATCTACCTTTGAGCTATAGTTGTCGCCCCGTCAGTCGCTGGAGTATACAATTATGCACTCGCTCAATTCAGGTGAACTGATAAGCAAATTTTATGGCTGATAGTTAGCGACCGCCTTTTTCACACGGGGTAAAGCCGAGATACGTGCAAAATAGGACAAGACGTAAAGTTTTGTAAAGTTAATCGGAAATGACTAAAATCAGGAAA
>NZ_JACJUP010000140.1:0-9285 GCF_014748295.1 Planktothrix sp. FACHB-1355
GAAGTTTTAAAAAAATATCACGAAATGGAACTTTTCCGCGATATTTTTACCAGAATTACTGCCAGCCTCGACTTGAAAGAAGTAGCTCAGTCGATCGTTGAAGAAGCGGGAAATTTGATTGAAGCTACAAGTGGCTTAATTATGCTACTCGATCGCGACACTTGCCAGTTGGAAATTCTGTCTGAGTTCGGTCAAAATTGTTATAGTAAAGAGCATTTGATGCTAGGCGAAGGTGCGATTGGGAGAATTGTTCAGAAAGGCAGAGGAGAAATAGTAAACAATGTTTTATGCGACCCCAGATGTGTCAGCAGTCAGTCACAAATAGGCTCTCTAATTTGCGTACCTTTAAAGACAAAAGACCAGATAATAGGTGCGATCGCTCTTTTCGGCGACACAGATATTACCTATTCTACGGAAGACCTACAACTGCTGACCGTGTTATCTTTGCAGGCAGCAGTAGCGATCGAAAATGCTTTGCTTCATCAAAAGCAATTGCACGAAAGTCGTCGAGAAGCGTTAATTTTTAAGTTAACCAACCAAATCCATAATTCCCTCGACCTCGACACGATTTTGTCCACAACGGTGAGAGAACTGCGTAACTTCTTAGAAGTCGAACGCTGTCTGTTTGTCTGGCAACGCCCTGCTTTACTGTGCATTGAAACAAATTGCCCGATCGACCTCAATGTTTGGCCGGAAAATCAACAGAATTGGGAAGTAGTTCACGAAGCTAAAATCCCGGAATTAACCAGTTCGATCGGTTATTACTCAAGCGCAGAAATTGGTGCCTTTACCAAGAAACTCCTCAATAAGGGAATCATTTGGATGGATGAAGTCAAAATGTCTCCCGATGCGGCAATTCAACAATCATTAGAAAAGCTTGATTTTTCTGCCGTGATGGCATTTCCGATCCAAACTCATTTTGAAACAATTGGCATATTGATCTGCGGTAACAGTCGAGAAGCGAAAACCTGGAGTGCCCAAGAAGTGTTACTGTTGCAACAAGTTGCCAATCAACTGGCGATCGCTCTCCATCAAGCAGCGCTATATAATGAAGCTGCGATCGCTGCTTTTGTCGCCCAAGCTAAAGCAGAGGAACTGCAACTCACCCTACAGGAATTGCAGCAAACCCAAACTCAACTAATTCAAAGCGAAAAAATGTCTAGTTTGGGGCAATTAGTGGCAGGAGTTGCCCACGAAATTAACAACCCCATTAACTTCATCAACGGCAATCTCTGCCATGCCAAGGAATACGTTAACGACTTATTTAATCTGCTGCAACTATATCAGCAGCATTACCACGATCCAGTTGCAGAAATTCAAACTTTTATGGAACAAATCGAACTGGATTTCATGGCAGAAGACTTACCGAAACTATTATCATCCATGCACTTGGGTGTAGACCGCATCCGTCAGCTTGTCCTGTCCCTACGCAACTTTTCCCGCCTGGATGAAGCGCAAATGAAACCCGTAGACATTCATGAAGGTATCGATAGCACTTTACTAATCCTGCAAAACCGCATGAAAGCGAAAGGGGAAAGCCCAACTATTCAAGTTATTAAAGAGTATGGCAAGTTACCTTTAGTGGAATGTTATGCGAGTCAGATAAATCAAGTATTTATGAATATTATTGCCAATGCGATCGACGCCCTGGAAGGGTTCAGCAGACAAGAACTTAACTCACTACATACAATTCGTATTCACACCCAAGTTATCGATACCAAACCCAGAATTTTGGAAACACAGCAGCAAGCAGCAGCTTACTTAGCAGAAGCTACCACAGGTAATAATTCTAATTCTGACCACATAGTTATTTTAATTAGCGACAACGGCCCAGGTATGAACGAAGAAGTTCGTTCTCGTTTGTTCGACCCCTTTTTCACCACAAAACCTGTCGGTAAAGGTACTGGTTTAGGACTTTCCATCAGTTACCAAATTGTCGAGAAACATGGCGGAATACTCAAGTGTTTATCTCAACCCGGACAGGGCGCAGCTTTCTGGATTGAAATCCCGATTCGCAATCAATTGAAAATTGTAGCTAAGGGCTAGAGCGCCAGTCCACTAGAATAAATTGACAAAAAGAACGAAATATGTATTATGTAGGGGCTTTCGCATTTGGGCGACAATTTACCGCACAAAACCCAAGATTTTCTGTCCAAATGCTTCGCCCTGCCCTCGGTCTAAAGCTTATAACACATTATGTTGTTTTTGTCAACCTCTTTTACTGGACTGGCGCTCTAGGGAGGGGCGAAGCATTTGGTGACAAATATTTTGGTGAGAACGAAAAATTATCGCCCAAATGCTTCGCCCCTACAAAGGATTTCGTAAACTTACTTTCAGATTTTCACAGCAAAGCAGGTTCTGGCAGTACTACTTGCATTTTACCCAGGTAATTAATTAAATTATCCAACTGCTGATCGGCACTTTGAACTCCCATACCGCGAATAGTTATTTTGCCGCGAGAATAAACAAAACGCGATTGCAGATGTTCTGGCAAATTAGCGGCGAGTAAGTTCCAGGCGGGTTCTTCCATCGGTGTTTCCAGGATAACGTGTTGTTTGCCTTCCGGCTTGATGCGCGAAAAACCTAATTTCTTGGCGATTTGCTTGAGTTGCATAACTTTGAGCATTTGTTGGGCGGGTTTGGGGATGGGCCCATAGCGATCGCTCCAATCTGCCGCAATTTGATTTAACTCTTCCTGAGAAGTAGACGCCGCCACAGCGCGATAAGCGCTCATCTTCTGATCCAAATCGGTAATATAATCGGCTGGGATAAAAGCGGTAAGACTGAGATCGATTTGGGTATCGTCAACCTTGGGAATTTCTTGACCGCGAATTTCCCGAATTGCTTCTTGCAACATTTCAGTATACAGGTCAAAACCGATCGCATCCATTTGACCCGACTGTTCCACACCCAACAAATTACCCACACCGCGAATTTCCATATCTCGCGTCGCGAGTTGATACCCAGACCCCAACTGGGTAAACTCCTGAATTGCACGCAAACGCTGTCTCGCCGTATCGGTTAGCTGACTTTGTTTCGGATAAAATAACCATGCGTGGGCTTGAATTCCCGCCCGACCGACGCGACCGCGCAGCTGGTACAATTGGGCGAGGCCAAATTTCTGGGCATCTTCGATCAAAATCGTATTGACTCGCGGAATATCCAAACCGGATTCAATGATGGTAGTGCAAAGGAGGATATCTGCTTCCCCATTGCTGAAAGACAGCATTGTTGTTTCCAAATCGGATTCGTCTAGCTGACCGTGCGCGATCGCCAATCTTGCCCCCGGCACCATCTCCCTTAGTTTAGCAGCCGTTTCCTCAATCCCCTCAATTCTCGGCACCACATAAAACACCTGTCCGCCGCGATCGAGTTCTTGACGAATCGCAGTGCGTATCGCCTCCAAATCGTAGGGTGAGAGATGAGTTTTTATCGGACGTCGGGAAGGTGGCGGTGTCGTAATCAAACTCATTTCCCTAATTCCCGACAGCGACATATAAAGAGTGCGCGGAATCGGAGTCGCTGTCAGCGTCAGCACATCGACTTGCGTTTTTAGGGTTTTAATTTTCTCTTTTTGATTGACACCAAATCGCTGTTCTTCATCGATCGCCAGCAAACCTAAATCTCGGAAAGCTACCCCTTTTCCTAACAATTGCTGCGTTCCCACAACTACATCCAATTCACCAGTTGTCAGTCGCCGTAAAATATCTCGCTTTTCTTCTTCGGTGCGGAATCTGTTCAGCAATCCCACATTAATCGGATAAGGAGCAAAACGTTCTTTCAATGTATGATAGTGCTGCTGGGTCAACACCGTTGTCGGCGCAAGAAAAGCTACCTGTTTTCCTGCGGTTACCGCTTTAAATATGGCTCGAATTGCTACTTCGGTTTTGCCAAAACCCACATCCCCACACACCAATCGATCCATCGGTCGGGGCGATTCCATATCCCGCTTCACATCTTGCGTTGCTTTCAACTGATCTGGAGTAGGTTGGTATGGGAAAGAATCTTCTAATTCTTGTTGCCAGGGACTATCTGGTGGATAGGCGAAACCTTCCTGTTGAGCGCGTTGGGCATACAATTTCAGCAAATCAACTGCTAACTTTTTAATAGATTTGCGAACTTTACTTTTGGTATTTTCCCAGGCTTTGCCAGACATTTTGTTAAGTTCTGGAGGCTTATCCCCGGAAGTGCGAAATCGGGATAATGCGTTTAACTGATCTGCTGCTATTCGCAGCAAACCATCCGCATATTGCACTACCAAATATTCGCGAGTTTCGTAATTTATTGTCAGCTTTTCTAACTTGATAAACTTGCCGATGCCGTGGTTTCGGTGAACTACATAATCCCCCGGTTGCAGTTTGTTGGGATCGACCTGTTTGGATGCGGCGCGGCGTCGCTTGCGTACATAACTGGGTGTGGCGAGGGTATGCTGTCCGTAAAATTCGCGATCGGTTACGACAACTAACCGGAAGGTGGGTAAAATAAAGCCTTCCAGTTCTGCCAATCCCGAATATTTCACTGCTACAGAAGTGTGTTGCACGAGTAGCTTGTCGATCGCTAAATAGTCGCGGGGATTGGGAATAAATTGGCCAGGACAGTCGTGTTCTTGCAGTAGGGAAACAGAACGAGAAGGTTGCGCGGAAACAATCCAAACAGAGAAGTTTCTAGCGAGTTCGCCGCGCAGAATTTCTGCTATTTTGGCAAACTGATGCGGCGTTGTGGGAACTGGACGACTGGAAAGATTGAGGCTGCTGTTATTTTCTTCTGCGAGTTCGGATAAATGAGTGCAGTGAAAGCTTTCTGTTGCGGTCAAGGAATCATCAAAAGAACGATGAATGCGGGGGAGGGTTATTTCAGATTGCAGATTTGAGATTTCAGATTTAACTTTTTTTCCAATTTGCAATTGATTCCATTGTTCTTCTGCGTGTTCGATCCAGACATTGCCGTGTGCGCGACATTGATCTGGTTCATCAATTGCCACTAAGGTATTTGGCGGTAAGTAGTCGAGTAGGGAGGCGGGTTTGTCAAAAGCTATACCGAGAAATCGACGCACGCCTTCTGGTGGATTACCAGCGTCGAATTTTTCTTGTTCTTCTGGAGATAGAAAATTTTTAATGCGATCGCCTTTTTCTTTTGTCAGCGATGCCATGACGATCGGGCCGAAATCGGTAGGCGTGAGGATCAGCTGCTTGATGCTATCCATCGATCGCTGCGAGTCGGGTGCAAACTCCCGCATCTTTTCCAACTCGTCGCCAAACCATTCCAACCGTACCGGCAGCTCAGCCGAAACCGGGAATACATCAATAATATCGCCGCGCCGACTCCACTGCCCTTCTGTTTCTACCAGGGGAACTCGTTCGTATCCCAACTGGGCTAGTTTATCGCTGAATGCGTTTAAATCCCAATTTTGTCCTATTTGAAGGGTGAGGCAGTAGGGTTGAAAAGCTTCCCTCGGCGGCAGGTGGGGTTGCAGGGCCCTTTCTGTCGCGACGATCGCCCAATTCGATTTTGGATTTTGGATTTTGGATTTTAGATTGTTGGATTCTTCTTGAAAAGAAGGAGTCTCTGTATTCTCATCAGCAGACCCCAATCCAAAATCTAAAATCGAAGATCTAAAATTGACCAAATCGGCCAGCACCTGCATCTGTCCCCAAATCATTTCCGATTCCGGGTCAAACGGTTCGTAGGGCGTTGCTTCCGAGGTGGGATAAAAATTTACGGTCTGCCAACCCATCGCCTCTAGCTGGGCTGTCCAGCGTCCGGCTTCTTCCAGAGTTGCAGTTACTACGAACAAATTCCGCCCCTCTGTTTGCGCTAGGGCGGAGGCGACCAATCCCTTCGGGAGACGGGGGATGCCGGAAAGCCGCACGCATTGTGTGCGATTTAGCTTGGTGAGGATTTCTGCTGTGAGGGGCGATCGCCCTAATGCCCTAATGATGGAGGAAAAGGCCATGTGTTCTAGAACTGCTCAACTCGCTCTTAAAGTTACTATGGTTGGGTACCTCCACCATTTTAGAAGGCAGGTTCGATGAGTTACCGATCGCTTTGGGTGAAAAGTCAAAAGTCACTCAGTCAAAAGTCAAAAAAAGGGACTGGGGTTTATGGCGTTGGAAAAAAGCAGTAAAAGCGAGTAGGGGCGAGTTTATGGTCTATCTCTGTGGCCATTGAAACAGATCGGCCAAACCAGCCTCTAAAAACTCAAAATTTTCCCAGTCCCGCCGATACTTGGCAGTCCTGAGCAACTAATATGTTGTATATCCACCTTGAGAGCCTTTCCATAAAACACAAAGCAAGGATAATAAGGATGAAGGATATCAAGCGCAAAAAGAAGTAAAACGAATTTTTTCTTTTGACTTTTGACTGAGTGACTTTTGACTGAGTGACTTTCTAACCCCTTTTCGGAATGTCCCCAACTATCGAAATCGCGATCGTTTTCTTACTGATTATCGCCAACGGCCTTTTTGTGATGTCGGAACTGGCCATTATTTCGGCCAGGAAGGTGCGGTTGCAGCAGATGGCCGATCGCGATGCTAAGGCCCGCGTTGCTTTGCAACTGGCTAATTCCCCGAATCAGTTTTTGTCTGCGGTTCAGATTGGTATCACACTCCTAGCTATCTTGTCGGGTGCGTTCGGCGAATCGGTAATCGCTAAGAGAGTAGCGCCTATTTTCGGTGCGATCCCGCAGACAGCAGAATATAAGGAAGCGATCGCATCGATACTAGCGATTTTAATTATCACCTATCTGACGTTGGTGATTGGCGAACTGCTGCCCAAACGGTTAGCGTTAAACAATCCGGAACCGATCGCCGCTGCGGTTGCTATTCCTATGCGGATGTTGGCTAAAATTACATCCCCGATCGTTCATGTGTTAAGTTCCTCGACCGATATGGCGGTGCGACTGTTGGGCGTCAAACCTTCCACAGAACCGGAAGTTACGGAAGAAGAGATCAGGGTTTTGATCGAACAGGGTACGGAGGCGGGAACGTTTGAAGAAGCCGAACAAGATATGGTGGAAAGGGTGTTTCGTTTGGGCGATCGACCTGTCAGCGCCTTTATGACCCCGCGACCGGATATTGTTTGGCTTGATATGGACGACTCTGCCCAAACGAACAGACAAAAGATGATCGATAGCAGACATTCGCGTCTTCTAGTTTGCCAACGCGAGCTGGATAATGTTTTGGGCGTGGTACAAGTTACCGATTTGCTATCCCGTTCTCTGACAGGTCAGCCGCTCGACTTAACTGCCTTGTTGCGACGGCCTTTATTTGTGCCAGAAAGCACGCGGGGATTAAAAGTCCTGGAAATGTTCAAGCAATCCGGCACCCACATCGTCCTAGTAGTAGACGAATACGGTGTCATCCAGGGATTAGTTACCGTCAACGACATTTTAGTCGCTATTGTGGGCGATATCCCCTCTATTTATCAGCAGGACGAACCGCAAGCTGTACAACGCGCAGATGGTTCCTGGTTGTTGGATGGAATGTTGCCGGTGGAAGATTTCTTGGAACTTTTCGATATCGAGGAATTGCCAGAAGATCGTCGCGGTAACTATCACACAATGGGCGGTTTTGTGATTACCAATTTAGGTCGTATTCCCACTGCTGCCGATCATTTTGAATGGCGCAATTTCCGTTTTGAAGTGATGGATATGGATGGCAATCGCGTCGATAAAATTTTGGTGATGCCGTTATCTAAAGATTCAGATACTTCTACTAATTCTGCTTAAAATAGAAAACTTTGAGCGGGCAAATTCAGCGCTGCAAGGAACCACGATCGCAACCTGACTTGTGGCATTAATCGCATCGTTACTCACAATATAGCAACCGCCAGGGAGGTTAGGGCATCCTAAAACGCCAGAACCAATTCACAGCAAGCATTTGACTTTTGACTTTTGACTTTTGACTTTTGACTTTTTCACTCATCTTTCCCAGTCCCAGCCACTTCAGAGCGTTCCGCTTCCCCCCAGTTTGTCAACCAATCTCCGTCCGCATCCCGCACGTAAAGGTCAACAAAGTCAAGCCCGTAAGTTATCCATTCCTGCTGCATCTTCCGGGCTTTGTCTAAAGCTTCTGCGAATTTTTCTAATTTATTTTGACTATCAGTTATTCTTCCTGTAGGCATAAATAGTAGATTTTTCTATCCTCTCTTAATTATAGCTTTACTCGATCGCTCCAGTCTTATTACCCTTTTTAAGGGAATTTTATATAGCTTCCTGCTTTGAGATTATCGCTATTATATAGTGCCAAATTTACTAGCTGAGTAACAAAATACTGTAAACCGGGATTATAACTCAGGAATAGCCCTCTGTCTATTTCCCACATCTCAAGAGTATTTTTCCAACTGTCATATTTTTCTTGAGAGAATTCCTCCCCAAGGCTAGTCACTTGCAGACACAGAGGCACTTTTTGCCGATAACTGACAATTAAATCCGTTGCCATAGAAAGATCGGCAATATAGCAGTGCCAAACCGTACCGCCTCGCTGTATAATATGCTCT
This sequence comes from Planktothrix sp. FACHB-1355, assembly GCF_014748295.1. Taxonomy (NCBI): domain Bacteria; kingdom Bacillati; phylum Cyanobacteriota; class Cyanophyceae; order Oscillatoriales; family Microcoleaceae; genus Planktothrix; species Planktothrix sp. FACHB-1355. Next base: position 8,497 of record NZ_JACJUP010000140.1, read on the forward strand.
GCCAGAGATTGAATTATCTTAGCATCAGGTTGATTGAACTCTTCCGCCATCAGTTTTTGCCTCCAAATATAAAACTTTGGGTCGTTTTCGTTTAGCCATTTGGCGAAGAGATCGGTGTACCAATACTTTTCTGTTGGGGTCATCTGCTCAAATGCCAATTCTCGATCGGCTGTTTCTGCCAATGCTTTGATGCTCAACCAAACTCTCGCATCTGCGATTAGCTGTAGCAGAAATGCTGTTAAAAACTTTTTGGCAGTTACGGAACCTGGTTTGACATCCTTTATCCAGCGGTTTATTTCATCTAATTTTTTCGCTAAACAGGGATCTACTGAAGATGCTGCTCTGATTAGAGAGTCTAGTTCGTGCTTAATTTGTTTTCCTTGCAAAGGCTGCCCTCTTCAGAAAAATTAACGCTTTGTTGGTAACTTTTAAAAGCATTGATAATTCTGTGTTATTGTACAGTATTTTGTGCATTCGCGTCAATTATGTCATCTTTTATCGACATTGAAAAGCAAATCAACCCGGTTTCTCATCCGCGATCGCAATCATCCCAGCAATCGGGTTTCTGCAAGCGATCGTCACAAAATATCGACATTGAGAAGCAAAGAAACCCGGTTTCGCATCCGTTCAAGCTGGCGATCGCGCTTTCCGTTTCTTCATCGGTTTAACAGAATTTTGTAAATTATTATCTTCGATGTGAAACTGATAGTTATTTCGTCCATTCTCTTTGGCTTTATATAAAGCCATATCTGCATTTTTTAAGAGGGTTTGCAAATCTTGACCGTCATG
>NZ_JACJUP010000141.1:0-9234 GCF_014748295.1 Planktothrix sp. FACHB-1355
ACACATTATTAGTTTGCGTATCCAGCAATTTCTTACCATCTGCATTCTCGATACAAATAGAAGTGCCGATGGCATTGGTAATGTCATTGATGACATTTGATATTTCTCTTTTAGTAACGAGTTTCCTAAAATTAACTTGAGCCATCTGCTTTATATTTATAGTAGCTGGGATAGCGCGTTTAGATATTTCTAATTTACACGCTCGATGAAAGTATTCCCATTTATGGCTCCATAATCTATAATTTTTTACAAGAATTTACATTGACTTTAATCAAACTTTTTCGTTTCCAAAGCGCCCGAATTAACCTAGCACTAAGGGTGTTTGGCATTTTCTTCTTTTTGTATTCCCCTAGATTTTGTGAAAGTTAAAACCATACAGATATTTGATTAATTCCGATGCTACAACAATACCCTCGCCATTTTCCCGTAGGTTGAGTTGAGTGAAGACAAACTCAACTGAAGCGTTGGTTTTCGTACCTCAACCCAACCTACAAAGTTAGTTTTGGGATGGTTTCAAAACGATCGCAACCTAAAATCGCTGAGGTTAACCAGGCTGCGCTACTTTATGTATCACAAATAATGTAATTTGGCAATGGCAATATTGCTGGATTTGAAGACTACGCTAATAGTAGCGTAGCCTAAGTTGCAATATACCCTACGGCTAGTGTAAGGTTTTAGATCCCAGTTGCTCTAACTTACGACAGGGAAGTAAAGGAATCGATGAAGCGTCACCCGATGCAAGGATTTTGGATTTACTCGCCCACTCCCCCCTCTCCCCTCTTCCCCTAGCCCCTAGCCCCTAGTCCCTAGCCCCTAGCAAATGCGTCCACTCAGTTTAGACCCGGAACACTTTCGAGAATTAGTATCGTGCAGCGGCATTGACTGCAAGCTTGCCGCGCTGAATTTCATTTCGCTGACAGCAGATGCTGTCGTGGATCGTTTGTGGATATCGCCTGCTATGTGTAGTGCGGGGATACAACACAGCAGCTGGCTTCGTCGCCACGCTTTTATCGCTGCGGGAGGCTGGTGGTGTTCGGGACTCGACCCGCTCAACAATTGGCGCGAGATGAAGTGGGGGTGCTATAAGCCAAATCGTCCCAGGCTCAACAAAAAGGGCAAGTCAATCAAGTACGAACATCCCCCCAAAACACCGACGCGGGTTTTTTGTTTGCGGGTACCTTTGCACGTTTGGCAGCAGGTTTCTCGGCGCTACAACGTTGCCATGCCAGAGAATATTGTTATTACAGAAACTGGGGAAGCGCTGGGATTTTGGCAGTGGGTAGTCGCAGAAAAAATTCCTGTAATTATCTGCGAAGGTGCGAAGAAAGCAGCTGCTTTGTTGAGTCAAGGATATGCGGCGATCGCATTACCGGGAATCAGTAACGGCTACCGATCGAGCAAAGATTTTCAAGGTAATGTTATTTCTCGGCAGTTAATACCGGAGTTTCTCCCATTTACTGAGAAAGTACGCACATTTTATATTTGCTTTGATTATGAAACTAAACCCAAGACGCTCCGGGCAGTTAACAATGCGATCGCACAACTCGGTAAACTTTTCAATGACAAATCTTGTTCGGTAAAAGTTATCCGACTTCCGGGAATGGAAAAAGGTGTTGATGATTTTATCGTTGCCCAAGGTGCTGCTGCTTTCGAGTTAGTTTATCGAGCTAGCGCCGACTGTGAAACCGATATTGCCAAAACCAAACCCCATACCGAGTTAAGCTATGCGATCGCATTAACTCTCAATCGTCCCTATCTGGAAAATCTGCCTTTTCCCGCATCTGGATTAGTGGGAGTTAAGTCTGCCAAAGGTACGGGAAAAACCACCGCGCTTTTACCGCTTATAGAAGCAGCGAAAAAAAGAGGTCAGCCGATCTTATTGCTTACCCACAGAATCCAATTAGGACAGTTTTTGTGCGAGAAAATCGGGGTGAAATGGGGCATAGGGCATGGGAATCATCGCCGTGACGCGGAAACAAGCTACAGGTGTGAAGAAATAAGACAGTCTCTGCCAATGCCCCAGACGCGATCGCTTGGACTTTGCATCGATTCAATTTGGAAGTTAAACCCGTCGCAATGGCAGGGTGCGATCGTCATTTTGGATGAAGTCGAACAATGTTTGTGGCATCTCCTCAACAGCAACACTTGCAAGGAAAAAAGAATCTTAATTTTAAGAGTATTTCAGCAATTAATTGCTACCGTATTGCAAAGTGGCGGTTTAGTGATTGCCCAAGATGCCGATTTATCAGATTTATCCCTAGATTATCTCAAAGGACTGTCTGGAATTGAGATTTCGCCGTGGGTGGCGGTGAATGAATGGCAATGCGATCGCGGTTGGGATGTCACTTTTTACGATACCCCAAACCCAACATTGCTAATTCAACAGTTGGAAGTTGACTTAATTGCGGGGAAAAAGTGTTATGTTACTACCGATAGTCGCTCTGGGCGTTACAGTTGCGAAACGATCGATCGCTACATCAAACAGCGTTTGGAACAGTTGATCCATAAATATCCCAAAACGCTAGTAGTCAGCAGTCAAACAACCCGCACATCCGGTCACGAAGCGGTAAATTTTGTCGAAGATATCAATAAAAAAGCTTTGGAATATGACGCTGTTTTCGTCACTCCCAGTCTGGGTACTGGTGTGAGTATTGATGGGGAACATTTCGATCGCGTTTATGGTATCTTTCAAGGAGTAATTCCAGATTGGGAAGCGCGACAAGCTTTAGCGAGAGTGCGTGCTAATATGCCGCGATTTATCTGGTGTGCCAAACGCGGTATCGGTTCGATCGGTTGTGGCAGTAAAAATTACCGCGTGCTATCGGAATGGTATCAGGAAAATCACAAGGAAAATTTAGCTTTGATGAGTCCTTTGTATAAGGTTGATGTCGATTTACCTTTTGTTTGCGATCCGATTCATCTGAGAATTTGGGCTAAGTTGGCGGCGAGGGTAAATGGATCGATCGCCCTGTATCGTCAATCAATGTTAGAAGGTTTGATGGCAGAAAAGCATCGGGTGAATGTAATTAGCGATGTTTCTCCAACCGATATTGTGAGGGATTTACGCATGGCATTGATCGCCACAAATTCTGCGGATCTCGAAATTAGAAAGAATTTGGTACTGCAAATCGTCAAAGTGCAAAAAGAATTTTACGAACGCAGCCAAAAATCTAAGTCTATCAAAAAACAAATTAAGAGAATTCGCACGCAAGCAGAATTCCAATCTGCCTGTGCGGTTGCCTGCGCTTGCGATATCAGCCATAAAGAATACGATCGCTTGTTAGGGAAGCGATCGCTAACTGATGACGAACAAAATCAAATAGATAAATACATCTTGCGACAGCGTTACGGGGTAGAGGTAACTCCGCAGTTGAAGCTGCGCGATGACAAGGGATATTATTCGCAATTGCTGCTGCATTACTATCTAACTCATGAAAGCGAGTATTTCCGAATTAGAGATTTCCAAGAATGGCATCTGCAACTTTATAGAGGCGAAGGCAAAGTTTTTTTGCCAGATATCAATGTGTATACTTTGAAAGTTGAGGCGCTTTTAGCGTTGGGAGTACAGCAATTTTTAGAACAGGAGCGAGAATTTCGTCAGACAGATGCAGATTTGATTCGTCTGAAAGAAACGGCGTTTCGATACAGCAAGCAAATTAAAAAGACTATTGGTATCAATATTCCGATGGAAACAGAAAGGTATACCGTTACTTCTATAAAACTCGCCAATAAACTTCTTAGTCTGTTGGGATTAAAGCTGGAGTATTTTAAGGTGGACGAGGTACAGGGAAACCAAACTAAGGTTTATAGAATCGCACCAGAAATTCTTGATGATGGACGAGAGGAAATTTTTCAACTTTGGCATAAACGCGATACGTTAATTTTAGAAACTCTCAGCCAGAGACGTTTAGATTTAGAGTCGCGCAGTCACTTCGGAGTTAGTGTTAGGTGAGCTTTGCTATTAGCTTCCACTGCACTGCGTTCCCAAAGCATGGGATAATATTGAGTCTTTCGCCAAAGTTCGATCGCATTATCGTAGTTGGGATGAAAAGCATGACCGGATTGTCCGGGAGGGTGGATGCTGAGGGTGTTTTGCAAATTGCTCAAATCGACGATCGTTCGCATCGAAGGTAACCATACCACCTCAAAGGATTTGCTGGCATCCCAACCTGTGGCATTGACAATTGAACCGCCCCCTGAAGTAGGAAATGGCCCGCGATTGAACAGTGCTTCAATGGGAGCAATTCCTGATTTGCCTAGAGTAGCATTGCGGAAAGTGGCGGTGTGTAAATTGCCCCAACGCCATTTAGTCGGGTCTTTACCCAAGGTGCGTTCCAATTCATCCACTGCTTTGGTAAAAGCTTGTTGGAAAATGCGATCGCGATTTTCAATCTCAGGCGTTGTTTTATTATCCCACCAACGGCTATTCGGTTGCCGCACCAAGCGACCTACTATTTCAAACCAATTATCTTCACCGTCTGGCCAATAATCTTGAGGTAAATCGTCGTGAAATGTGTCAGCTAAAAGGTGCTTCCAAAAAGCCGCAAACAAAGCCGGGGCAGCCAAATCCATATTGTCTTGGAAATCCCAACCTACCCAAATATTGCGTACCCGCTTTAAGCGATCGTCATTTAAAGGAATTTTTAGCAAAATCGGTACTAAATTTTCGGCATTTAAATTCTTATTATCCCCTTGCATCTGCTGAAAATAGGTTACAGAAATGGGAGCTTTTTGTGACTCGATCATCTCCACAATTCGCTTAGCGCGGAAACCGTAATCCCAATCTTGTGCGATCGAATATGGGTAATTTTGTCCAACTACCGCATTGTTGGCGGTGACGATATAACCTTGGGGCGGGTTAAAAGCGAAGGGAAGTTGCGAAAAAGGAAGGTAACCTTTCCATTCATAATTGTCAGTCCAACCGGGCACGGGATAGCGCCCGTTGCCACTAGCGCGAATGGGGATTTTTCCGGGCATTTGATACCCAATATTGCCATCAATATCTGCATAAATGAGATTTTGGGACGGCACATCAAATTCTCGTGCAGTATTGCGAAATTCATTCCAATTTTGGACGCGGTTAATATTGAAAATTGCCCGGAAGCTATTGCCCGGTTCCAGCGCTGTCCAACGCAGAGCGATCGCGTAATTTTGGGGTAGATTTATGCTAGTTTTTTGATTAAAATTTTCCAGATCCTTATAAGTGTCTGAGAGAATCGGCCCGTGACGGGTGTAACGCACTGTCAGGGAAAGGGAATCGCCGCCAGCGATTTGGATATTTTCTTTGACGAGTTTCATATCAACCCATTTCCCATTAACTTCGTACTGATTGGGATTATTGGGATTGATTTTCTCAATATACAAATCGGCCACATCTGGATCGACATTGGTAAAACCCCAAGCAATGCGATCGTTATGACCGATGACAACTCCCGGCATTCCCGCAAAGGAAAAACCGTTAACTTTGTAGGGACAATCAGATGTTTTGGCAGTGCAATGTAAACCGACTTGATACCAAATCGAAGGCATTTGAATGCCCAAGTGAGGATCGTTTGCCAAGATAGGCTTACCTGTGGCGCTGCGCTTACCTGAAATCACCCAACTATTTGAACCGATGCCATTTCGGGTTTTCCCTAATAAGCCGTTTAAAGTGTTAAGCTGTTTGGCGATCGGCTGTAAGGCAGAATCAACTGCCGGAGCGTCAGGATTAACTAAAGCAGTTTTATCAAAACTATTAGCATTATTTGGATTGGGAACAATTAGGGGATGCTTTTTGGGATAAGGAAGAAACAGGTCATTCAATTGAGATGACGTTAAACTTTTGGAAAAAATAGCATTTTGAATTTCATTATCAAAACTGGTGCTGAGATCCAATGCCATCACTTTCACCCAGGTTAAACTGTGGAGAGGTTGCCAAGGTTCGGGCTGATATTTTGGATTTAATTGTTTGAGGATAGTGTATTCTAAACTAATAGCACCGTCTTGGCGATCTTTGAGATAAGCATTAACTCCATCTGCATAAGCTTGCAAGATTGCTTTGGTGTTGGGATCGAGTTGTGCTAACTCTTGTTGTGCTACCCGCGCCCATCCCAATGTCCGCAAAAACTTATCGGTATCTAGTTGAGATTTGCCGAACATTTCTGCTAGGCGACCCGAACCGATATGCCGCCAAAAATCCATTTGCCAGAAGCGATCCTGTGCGTGGATATAGCCCTGTGTCATGAATAAATCGTGTTGGTTGGAGGCATAAATATGGGGGACTCCCCATTTATCTCGAAAAACTTCTACTTTATCTTTTAAACCGGATATTTTAATAGTGCCTGTTTCTTGCGGCCAGGATTTACGAACAGTATAAAAAGCCAAACCGCCAGCTATAGCTGTTACTGCGAGGACACCTGTACCGACAATTTTGAGTGCTTTAATTAATTTATTTTTCATGTTCGTTTGCGATATTTACAATCTGTGTAATGGCATCGGGTAGTTCATTTTCTACTAAGCGTAGGGGTGGATAGAGGTAGGCGATCGCAACTGCTAACATATTAAGAATTCCCATAACAATAAATACTAACCCAATGCCGCGCCCTTGTCCTACGCCGATCGTCAGTCCGATACTTGGAGCTAGTGGGCCATTAACGGCAAGCAGTGGCTCGAAAATGCGATCGGCTAACGGCCCTGCAATTATATAAGCAAATGGCAACGATGATAAGCCGATCGTGCGCTGTACGGCAAACACCCGTCCTTGCACATCCGGCGCGACTTTGGTAAACCAAATAGCTTGACTGGAAGCCAAGATAAACGGCAAGCTGAATAAATAAACAAAAGCGGCGGCAGCAATGAGTGGGGCGCTAGGTCGTAATCCCCCTATACATAATAATAAACCTTGCAACAGAGTGAAGCCAAGTATACAGTAAATACGGCGTTTTAACCCCGACCATACACTCATGACAACGCTACCCAAAAGCATTCCGCTACCGCCAATAGATAAGATAGTGCCAAGGACGGTACTAGAGGTGAAGCTCAAAACTAATGGCGTCAACAAAACTTCGACAATGCCTAAAGTAAAGTTACTGAAACTGTAAAATATCATCAGTCCGAACAGTCCGGGGCGTGTGGAAATATAAGTCCAGCCGTATAATGTTTCTTGCAGTAAAGATTTCTTTTTATCTTCGTTTTCGGGGATAGTCTCCGGTTTGGGAATGCGGACGAACAGCAGCGTTACGAAGGCAAAAATAAAAGTGACAAAATCAATTAGGATGACGCCTTGAATCTGAATTTTGCTAACTAATAAACCTGCGAGTACTGGTGCGACAAGTTGCGAAGTTGCTTGTGCAAATTGTACCATACCGCTAGCGCGACTGAGATGTTGTTTGGGAACGAGTTGTGCGATCGCAGCATGATAAGCTGGCCAGTGAAAAGCGCTAAAAAGAGAGCTAGTTGCCACAGCGATGTAGATTTGCCAAACTTGCAATTGACCTGCAAACAGTAGCAAAGCAACAGCCAGAGTGCCGATACCTGCGCCGCAATCGCTTACTAATAAAGCTATTCGCCGATTCCAGCGGTCTATAAAAGTGCCTGCGATCGGTAATAGCAAGATGCTAGGTAGAAAAGTGAACAGAGAAATGAGGGCAAAATCCGTGACTGAACCAGTGCGCTGATATACCCAAATACCCAGTGCAAAACTCGTCAGACCGGAACCGATTAGCGAGATAAGTTGCCCAAACCAAATGATAATAAAAACCTTCATATGATTTTAGATTTTAGATTTTAGATTTCAGATTTGCTAATGTTTCCGGCAAGCATTAACCAAAAATTTGAAATTTTAAATCTAAAATTTCAAATTCACGATAAATTGTATCGTTTTTGGAGAAAGAACGTACACAATAGTATCATCAGCGTTGATTCTAACGCGATGCGTTTGCGCTCAGCCATGTTGGGAAGTTCATCCAGCAAGGCAATCACAGTCGATCGATCGAAAAACGGCACCGATGCCATCACAGAACTGCGTAAAGAATCTTGCATCAATGCGTACAAACGATTGTTTGTTAAAGTAGCAGGTGGAGCGGTGAAAGGATGTTTGGGACGGGTGTAAACTGTGTCGGTTAAAAAAGGTCGGGATGCTTCTCGCAATACATATTTTTCCCGCGTTCCAGATGTCAGCAGCGAAACGGGAATTTGGCGCACTAACTCAAAAAGATGGTGATCTAAAAATGGCAACCGGAGTTCGACGGAATTTGCCATTTCCAGACGTTCGGCAAACAAAGAATAATTAGGCAAGATTGATTTCGACCATAAATATAGCGATTGTAAAATCCGATCGCGCCCTAATAGCTGTCCTTGGAGATCGAATTGGTTCAAAAAGATGCGGTAGACATCGCGATCGGCAAATTTGGCAGCATAATCTGGTGCTAAGAGAACATGGAAAAAAGCTCTATCTACTGCTACGTTTTTCAACCAAGATGGCACAAAGCCCAAAGTTTCCTGTACCCCAGCTAAAGATGCTGGCGTACTGTGACCAGATGCGGAATTTCCTCGCAAATCTTGTCTGATATTACCGTATCCGGCAAATATTTCATCAGAACCATCGCCCGATAGTACAACCTTGTAACCTAGCTCGTGTACTACGCGACTTTGTAAATATCTGGCGACACCACGACAGTTAGTATCGAGAATTTCAGCGTGCCAAATTGCATCGGCAATATTGTCAGCAAAATCGGAAGAGTTGACGGGAATCTGCTGAAAGTCGGCTCCCACTTTTGCTGCTGTTTCGCGAGCGATTTCCCCTTCATCGTAACCGACTCCCTCGAAAGCGATCGTGAAAGCTCTTATGGGTTCGCTACTATATTTTGCAGCGATACCGAGTACAGCAGAAGAATCGAGACCGCCGCTGAGGAAACTGCCAACTGGCACATCTGCCCGCAGTCTGAGTTTAACAGCTTCCTCCAATTTGTAACGAACTTGTTCGATATATTCGCGATCGTTTCTAGGTGGAGGAGGCGCATCAAGTGTGGGGTAATCGAGATCCCAATAGCGAACAATTTGTATGCCTTGATGAGTTGCTAGAAGGTAATGACCGGGCGGTACTTGATAAACGCCTGCAAATAATGTGCGGTCTTGGTTTAAGTAAAGAAATAGTTGTTGGAAAAATGACTCTTCATCCCAACGAGCCGTCACGCCTGCGGCAAATAAGGCTTTGGCTTCTGATGCTAGATAAAGTGTGTCGTTAACTATTGTGTA
>NZ_JACJUP010000142.1:0-9217 GCF_014748295.1 Planktothrix sp. FACHB-1355
AGCCGGGATTGTTTGCCGAACAAACTATTGTTTGCTTACCAAGTTTACCTCGATCTGTAGAACCGTTAGAGCGAATTAAAGGGGCGGCAAATCTCCTATTTTAGGTCAGCCAAGTTAGTGCAGTAAATTCAGGAGGAATTTTATGAGCGATTTATTCAGAGGGTTTGAACAATTGGTAGAATTAGCCAAATCCTTAGAAGAAAAAATTGACAAGGGAGAAATCCAGGCGGAAATGCAGTTCAATACTCGTTCCTTGAGTAATATTCCCCGTAGTGGAGGTATTCCCCGTAGTGGAGGTATTCCCCGTCCCAGTAATTCGGGTAACGATATCGGTACGAGTCGCATTCGCACGCAACCGCCACCACCGAGTTCTGGTTCTGGTGATGGTGGGGGGTCAGAGGAGGTAACACCGCCGGATGATGCTTCTCTCAAAGATATCGGTGGGTTGGGAGAAGTTCTTAAAGAACTCAAAGAGTTGATTGCTATTCCTTTAAAACGACCCGACTTGTTAGCTAAACTCGGACTGGAACCAACACGGGGCGTGCTTTTGGTTGGCCCTCCCGGTACTGGCAAAACCCTGACTGCCCGCGCATTGGCGGAAGAGTTAGGGGTTAATTACATTGCCTTAGTTGGACCGGAAGTAATTAGTAAATACTACGGAGAAGCGGAACAAAGATTGCGGGGAATTTTTGACAAAGCAGCGAAAAATGCTCCCTGTATTGTATTTATTGATGAAATCGACAGTCTCGCCCCAGACCGCAGTAAGGTGGAAGGGGAAGTGGAAAAACGACTGGTCGCCCAACTTTTAAGTTTAATGGATGGGTTCGCCCAAACTAAAGGAGTGATCGTTTTGGCGGCGACTAATCGCCCGGATCATCTCGACCCGGCTTTGCGTCGTCCGGGAAGATTCGATCGAGAAGTACAATTTCGCGTTCCCGACCGAAACGGACGAAAGGAGATATTGCAAATTCTCACTCGTTCCATGCCTTTAGATGATTCGGTATCTTTAGATGCGATCGCCGACAGTGCGGTAGGATTTGTAGGATCTGACTTAAAAGCCGTCTGTCAAAAAGCAGCTTATAGTGCTTTGCGCCGTCAGGTTCCTTCTCTGGAATCCATTATTCCAGATACGATGACCGTCAACCAGTCCGACTTTTTACAAGCACTTAAAGAAGTTAAACCTGCTGTGCTGCGTTCGGTGGAAGTAGAGTCTCCCAATGTTGCATGGGATGAAATTGGCGGACTGGAGAACATCAAACAAACTTTGCAGGAATCAGTTGAAGGGGCGCTGCTGCATCCAGAACTTTACTCCCAAACCAAAGCACAAGCACCGAAAGGGATTTTACTGTGGGGACCTCCGGGTACTGGCAAAACTTTATTGGCGAAAGCAGTTGCATCCCAAGCACGCGCCAATTTTATCTGTGTCAATGGGCCAGAATTGATGAGTAAGTGGGTCGGTGCTAGCGAACAAGCAGTCAGGGAATTATTCGCCAAAGCCAGACAAGCTGCGCCTTGCGTAGTGTTTATCGATGAAATCGATACTTTAGCGCCTGCGCGGGGTCGTTACAGTGGTGATTCTGGTGTGAGCGATCGCATCGTGGGACAATTACTCACAGAGTTGGATGGTTTGCAAGTTGGGGCAACTATCTTAGTCATCGGTGCGACAAATCGTCCCGATACTTTAGACCCAGCTTTAATGCGGGCGGGAAGGTTGGATTTACAATTAAAAGTCGATCTACCAGAACGCGAAAGTCGGTTAGCGATTTTGCAAGTACACAATCAAGACCGTCCGTTACAAGAGGTGGATTTGGCTTTCTGGGCTGATGCAACGGAAGGTTGGAATGGGGCAGACTTGGCGCTACTGTGCAATCAAGCTGCTTTAGAAGCAGTGCGTCGCTACCGCCGTGAAGGGATGGCAGACCCAAGTGCAATCCGGATTTGCACTGATGATTTTAACTATGCTTATCAAGTTTTGGTAGAACAGCGTCCTGTTTGATCTACACAGCTGATTTTGGATTTTGGATTAAAAATAAATCTAAAATCTAAAATCCACAAATCGAATCGTTATGTTCGAGCGAGTCATTGCCAATGTATAAACGACTCCAACGCACCCGGAAATCGGTTTACAAGTTTAAAATCAAGGAAACGCAACTTCTGCGCCAGCGCAATGCTGAACTGGAACAGCAGGTGCAACATAGCGCCGCTCAACTTCAAGAATCACTCGCGGCTGGGTTGAGACAAGCTAAACAAGCTGCTTTGCTCAATCAAATCATCCAAGCGATGCGGGGAACGCTAGTTTTGGATGAGATTTTGCAAATTGCCGTCAATGAATTGCATTCTGCACTCAATGTTAGCCGTTGCCTGATTTTTAGAACCGATGTGGATAATCATTTGGGCATTCGTTATGTTTCTGAGTCTACGTCAGAAGGTAACAGTTTAATCGGCTGTGGCTGCGATTTCTATCATCATTACCGCTCTCAGTTGGCGAATGGCGAACCTTTGGTTTTGCCTCGGATTAAAGCAAGTGAACCACCAGAAATTCTCTCATCTGTAGAACACTGCAATATCTGCGCTCTGATAATTGCACCACTGATTTATCAGCAACGCTTCATGGGCGCAATTAGTTTAAAAGAATGCCGAGGAGAACGGGAATGGACACCAGAGGAAATTGAATTTGTCAAAGCGATCGCAGATCATTGCGCGATCGCTATTCATCAAGCCGAACTTTATCAACAAGCACAAACGGAATTACAAGAACGTCAAAAAGCCGAAGCAGCACTCAGGGAAAGTAACGAATTATTCCAACAGTTAGCAGAACATATTCAGCAAGGCTTTTTTGTCAAAGACGCCAGCCAAAACAAAATACTTTATGTTAGTCCTGCTTTACAAGAAATCTGGGGTTTTAGCTCGGAAATTATCTATAAAAATCCCAACATTTTTTTAGATGTGGTGCATCCAGAAGATCGCGAGTGCGTGACCGCTGCATTTGAGTCCCATATATGCGGTCAACCTTATTGCTGCGAATATCGAATTATTCGACAAAACGGACAAATTTGCTGGGTTCAAAGTCAGACTTTTCCACTCAAAAATAGCGCTGGTGAAATTTACCGCATCACGGGTATTGTAGAAGATATCACCGCTCGCAAAACTGCCGAAACTAACTTGCGGCAACAAGCAGAGCGAGAACGTCTAATTCGGTTAGTAAATGAACGCATTCGCCAATCTCTTAATCTAAATGAGATTCTCACAACGACGGTCGCTGAAGTAAGGCATTTCCTGCAAACAGACCGGGTAATTATTTTTCAACTAGAAGAGGATGCTTCTGGCCTTGTAGTGCAAGAATCTGTAGGTGCAAATTGGCAACCCATTCTGGGACATAACATTTTTGATTCCTGTTTTCACCTATACATAGATCAATATCGTCAGGGACGAGTACGAGCGATCGCAGATATTGATGATGGCAGTATTAAACGGTGCCATGCCCATTTTTTAAGACAATTTGATGTCCGAGCTAACTTGGTCGTTCCCATCCTACAGAACAATTATCTTTGGGGCTTACTGATCGCACACCATTGCGCCCATCCCCGACAGTGGTCGCCAGCAGAAATCGAACTGCTCAAACAAGTAGCAGACCAAGTAGCGATCGCAATCCAACAAGCCCAACTTTATCAACAAGTACAGGAAAAACTGACAGCACGAATACAAGCAGAAATCGCTCTCCGAGAAAGCGAAAAACTGTTCCGCCTAATGGCAGATAGCGCCCCAGTGCTGATTTGGCTAGCCGATCCTGAAGGAGAGTGTACGTTTTTTAACCAGACTTGGCAGAAATTCACAGGGCGATCCCTAGAGCGAGAACTCCAGGGAAATTGGACAGAAAGTATACTACCAGAAGACCTCGATCGTTATCTCAATATCCGCACCGCCGCAATTCAAGCCAGGAAAAGCTTTTCATTGGAGTATCGTCTGCGGCGTGCAGATGCAGAGTATCGTTGGATTTTAGATAAAGGTGTTCCCCGCCTTACTCCTGACGGTGAGCTTCTCGGTTATATAGGCTCTTGCGTCGATATTACCCAGCAAAAACAAGCTGAAACCAGACTGCAAAGACTGAATGAAGAATTAGAGATTAAAGTGCAATATCGCACCCACGAATTACAGCAAATTGTCGAAAAGCTTGCTGATGAAATCCTTCACCATTGCCGCACAGAAATAGAGCTACAAGATAGTCAAGCCAAACTGCAAGCAATTTTGGATAATTCACCAGTCGTCATTTATGTAAACGATCTACAAAATAGATACATACTGGTTAATCGTCAGTATGACAAACTGTTCAACCATAATAATGAGAAAATTATTGGTAAAAGTATATATGATTATTGGCCACCTGAAATTGCCGATCGCTTTGCTGCCAACAATCAACAGATAATTCAAGAAAAAACTGCCCAAAAATTTGAGGAAGTTGTTCCTCAAATAGATGGACTGCATACCTATATTTCTATTAAATTCCCCTTAAAATATAGCAATGACGTAATTTATGCTGTATGTGCTATTTCTATGGATATCACTGAGCGTAAACGAGCGGAAGAAGCACTCAAACAGAGTGAAGCTAGATTCCAAAAAATGGCAGCAAACGTACCGGGAATGCTGTGTCAATATCTTCTCAGATCTGATGGTTTTCAAGCATTTCCTTATATCAGTCCCAGATGTCGCGAAATTTGGGAAATAGAACCGGAAGTAATGCAAGCAAATGCTCAGAAAAGCTTGGAGATAATTCATATTGACGATCGGCTATCTTTATTCCATTCAATCAAAGTTTCTGCTCAAAATTTACAACCTTGGCAGTGGGAAGGACGGATTATTACACCATCGGTTCGCCTCAAGTGGATTCAGGGCATCGGTCGTCCAGACAAACAACCTAATGGGGATATTCTCTGGGATAGTTTGTTTATTGATATTAGCGATCGCAAACAAGCCGAAGCCGCACTCCGCAATAGCGAGTTGCGATTAGGAATTGCCCTAGAAGCCGCCTTAATGGGGACTTGGGACTGGAACATTCAAACTAATCAAGTTATGTGCTCTGAAAGGACTGAAGCTATTTTTGGTCTTGCACCTGGTTCTTTTCCTGGAACTCAAGAAGCCTTTATTAACTGCATTCATCCAGAAGACCGTCCTGCCTTGGCAGAAACAATCCAACTTGCCATCCGAGATAGAAAACCACTCAACTCAGAAACGCGCATCATCCGATCCGATGATAGCCTACGTTGGATCGCTTGTATCGGTAACATTATTCGCGATCGAGCCGATTTACCTGAGAGAATGACAGGGGTTGTCATGGATATCACCGAGCGCAAATTGGCAGAACAACAACTAAGAACATCTCTCAAAGAAAAAGAAATTTTACTCAAAGAAATTCATCACCGAGTTAAGAACAATTTGCAAATAATTTCCAGCTTGCTCAAACTTCAATCTACTTATATCAAAGACGAAAGTGTTTTAGCTTTATTTACAGAAAGCTTCTACCGTGTTAGGTCTATGGCACTCATCCACGAGAAGTTGTATCAAGCTAAAGATTTAGCAAGAGTCGATGCTGCTGATTACATTAGCAATTTAGTGGAAAATTTATTCCGTTCTTACAAGGTTTCCTTGAATTCTATTGATTTAAAAATCGAAATAGATAGTATAAAGCTAGATGTCGATACAGCAATACCTTGCGGATTAATCATTAACGAGCTAGTTTCTAACTCACTGAAGTACGGATTTTCTGGTAGAAATAAAGGACAATTATGTATTACCTTTTTGCATCGCGATAACAACACTCTTTATTTAAGAGTCAGTGACGATGGTGTTGGATTACCACCAGATTTTGATATCGAACAAATTCAATCACTAGGATTGCAATTAGTTATTAATCTCACAGAGCAATTGGGCGGAGAACTAGAAATTGATTCCCATAATGGCGCTTCTTTTGCCATTACATTTGTGGCTCCTCCGTACTTAGTGAGGCAAAATACAACTGAGATTGCGTAGATGAAGACGGCATTTATGGTTCGGACACGAAAAACGGCTGGGCGAATCTCCCGCAGAAGGTTTCGGAAATCCAGGAGATCGCGGAACGCCAAGGATAGTGCGCCTCAGCCAACCTTATATCCATCCAGGATGGCGACGTTCGCCTAGTGCAACTGGCATTAAAAAAGGCGGGTTTTGCGATCGAAATCGATCGCATTTATGGCATCGATACCGAAAAAGCAGTGAGGCAATTTCAAAAAAATAAAGGTTTGGATGTAGATGGTCGCGTTGGCCCGCAAACCCGTGCCGCGTTAGGACTGTAAAACTTATCTAAAACACATTTTCAACAGCTGAGTAAAACCTCGAACTGACGATCGTGCGATCGCCTCATAGCTATTCTCGATAGCAGAGGCGATCGTATATTTTATGCCTGACTCAACGATCGTAGAGGATGTGCGATCGCCTGCCAGCCAAGCAAGTGTTAGAAGCAAGCTCAGCTTAATGAAAATTAATCTAAGTAACGCTGACATTTGCTGATTTTTTTGTTAAGCCTGTATAGAACTGGTCACAGCCCTCTATTAGTTAACATGGGTAAAGACTTTTCTGGCCAAAATCTCCGAGGTCGATCCTTCAAAGGTCAAGACCTTACAGGAACAAACTTCAGCTATACAGACATCCGCAGTGCAAACTTCTCCAATGCTATTCTCGTCGGTGCTAACTTCAGTCATGCAACAGCCGGACTGCAAAGACGCTGGGCAACTTTCCTATTAACAGGCTCGTTACTTTTATCGGCGCTGTCAGGATTAATTCTGGCATTTAATGGTGTTTGGCTAGTATCTTTTCTATTTAATAAAACTATTTATTATCGATTGAGCGCTGTAATTTTTTTAATATTGTTTTTAATATTCTTTATTGTAACTGTTCGGAAAGGATTAGAAGCTGCTTTAGGGTTTGTGGCTGTAGCTGTAGCTTTAACTATCACTTCAAGTTTCATTTGGTCTTTGGCTTTTCCTGAAATAGGAAAATATGCTGTAGCTACAACTGCAACTGTTCTTTTAGCTATAGTTGTTGCGGTGATTTGTATTCAGACTGTTACTGTAGCTGGTGCTATAAATGTAGGTGGAAATTTAGCAGGGACTGGGAATGTTGTTGTTTCTATTATTGTTGCTTTAACGGTAAGTATAATTGCCGATTATTCTACTCTTGAAGTGAGTCCGCTATTAGCTGTGGCTGGAACTTTCAGTATGGTATTGTTTGTAGGATTACTAAGTAGTTATGTTGCTTGGCGAGCCTTAGCTGGAGATGAAAAGTTTCCTGTAACTCGGAGTATTGCCGTTGCTTTTGCTGCTATAAGAGGAACCAGTTTTCGCAATGCTGATTTGACAGATACTAATTTTACGAAATCCACACTTAAAAGTACAGATTTCAGAGGAGCTACCCTCATACGCACCTGCTGGCTTCAGGCAAAAAAGCTTTCCTTTGCTCGTGTTGGAACTACTTATCTTAAACAGGTAAAGTTGCAGGAATTAGTGGTAACAGGAGCGGGACAAGACAAAAACTTCGATCGGTTAAATTTGCGAGGAGTTAATTTGCAGGGAGCAAACCTAGCGGATGCCAGTTTTATGGGGGCAGACCTCAGTGAATCTAACTTACAACAAGCCGATTTATCCAGAGCAAAGCTAGTACAAACACAACTAGACAGAACAAACTTTACTGGCGCTTGTTTGACTGGTGCATACATCGAAGACTGGGGCATCACTGCTGAAACTACACTAGAGCGAGTAAAGTGTAATTATGTATATATGCGTTTACCAACAAAAGATGACCCCGATCCTTGTCGAAAACCAGACAACAAACAGGAGATATTTGAAGACGGCGACTTTGCTGATTTCATTGCGCCTATTGTCAAAACGCTAGATTTGTATCACAATCAAGGTGTAGATCCTCGTGCAATTGCTATTGCTTTCAAACGCTTAGCCGAAAACCATCCGGAAGCAGATATAGAAATTGTAGCAATGGAAAAACGCGGAAAAGATAAATTCTTACTTAAAGCTAAAACAGCCGAATATGTAGATAGATCCTACCTGGCTGAAGAATATTTTAAGGATTACAATCAGTTGAAATTTTTACCAGAAAATCACCTACAACTACTGCTAGCAGCAAAAGACGCTCATATTAGTAGTTTACAAAATATGGTAACTACCGCACTCCAGCGACCTAGTTTTTATGTCCAAAAATATCAAAATCAAGGAGATACTATGCCAGAAAATCAAGGTAGCATCAATATTAGTGGTGTCCAAGGCGGCAGCATCAGTAATTTAGCGGCTGTCGGTCAAAATATGACCGGAGCCGCAGTAGGAGAGATTAGCGGTACTGTCACCAATACTATTGGTCAATTACAAGATTCGGATGCTCCAGAAGCACCGAAATTAGCAGATTTACTCAAGCAGTTGCAAACAGTAATTGAAGCTGATACTGAATTGACAGATGAAGATAAAACTGAAGCATTAGAGCAGGTAAAAGCTTTAGCAGAAGCCGGAAAAAATCCCAAAGAAGGGGCAATGCAAAAGGCGGCGAAAACAGCAATGAAAATTTTGAAAGGGACAATTACTGGTTTACCTAGTGCCGCTCAATTGGTAGAAGCTTGTAACAAACTACTGCCTGCGATCGCCCAATTATTAGGGTTAGTTTAAATTTTCATATCTGATAAGTCAATTGGCTAATCATCTGTTACGAAAGGAGGCTATTGTGGAAGCCCGATTAACTGAATTTTTGTTATCAATAGGTGAAGAGCCAAAGAAACTAGCTGTTTGGCAAGAAAACCCTGATAGTCTACTTGATGCAACAAACTTGACTCCAGCGGAAAAAGCCATAATTAAGAGTGGAAATTCGGCAATGCTCGATAGAGCTATTGCTGAAGAACTTTACCAATATCCTGATCTTTTGGCAGAAGCTTTTATAACAATTCCTCCTCTCAAGCTTTGGCTCACAAGCCCACCAGAGGTCTAATAAAATTTAGCCATCGCACAGTGATTATCTCTAGGCTAGTTCATACCTAAAACTTAACTCTAGACATTTTGACAAGGTTTCTGCCAAGGATAAAATTATGAATTCTGGTTCATTAACTATAGTCGGAACTGGTATTCGGCTGATTAGCCAAATAACACCAGAAGCGCGTACTTATATTGAACAAGCCGAAAAGCTTTTGTTCGTT
>NZ_JACJUP010000143.1:0-9183 GCF_014748295.1 Planktothrix sp. FACHB-1355
TTATTCAGCCGAATTATACGAGCAGAAGTGCCAAGAGGTGTATCAGCACGTCTACGATGCTTATTTTGGGCAGGGAAGGAGTATTTATAGTAGTGCAGCTTGAGGGAGAAACTGGGGAGGGGATATGCGATCGCAAACACCAAAGATTTCAAAGCTTCCTCAATAGCTGGCTCAAGCTCGTTCTACAAGCGAAGCGTTAGCGGAATGAATCAATAGCCTGGATCTCGCTGCAAAAAAATGGTATTTTAATCGCACTCGTAACAGCTAGTAACCTTCTCCTCATGCAACTAACCATCTAGGATCTCGCTGTGCCAGTTACTCTAGGACTTTATTATTCACTCCAGAACTTTATTATTCACTTCAAGACTTTATTATGACCACAAAAAAGTTGAGCCGAGTCATTGCCCTATTCAATCAGTCCGGGGGCGTAGGGAAGACGAGTTTAGCAATGAACATTGCTTACCATATCCAAGAGCGCAAGCATCGGGTACTTTTGGTTGATATGGACCCCCAAGGTTCTCTCACTACCTTTATGGGCTTAGACCCAACCGAACTAAAACAAACTATTTACGAATCGATTTTGCAAGGCAAACCTTTGCCTATCCACTCTAACATTCACGGTATAGATCTCACACCAGCCAATATCAGCTTGAGTGCTGCTGAATTGGAATTGGTAGTGGCAGATATGCGGGATGGTAGGCTCAAAGAAGCTTTAGAACCAGTGCTTGAGCAATACGATTTTATCTTGATTGACTGTCCTCCCAGCCTGGGACTGTTGAGCTACATCAGCCTTGTCGCATCTACCCACGTACTTGTCCCCATTCAAACCCAATACAAAGCCTTCTGTGGAACTGAGTTGTTATTGAGTACAGTGGCACGGGTGCGATCGCGTCCTAACCGCCAGCTACAAATTGCTGGGTTTATTCCCACGATGTACGATGGTCGTAATATTCAAGATGCTCGCACTCTGGAAGCGATCCAAGAGCAATTGCAAAAAGTTGGTGTAGTTTACCCACCCATACCTCGTTCCACCGCCTTTGCCGATGCTTCGGAAGACCACGTACCATTAGCACTCTATAACCGCAAAAGCCCCGCCGTACCTATCCTGAAAAAGATTGCGACTAGCTTGGAGAAATTAGCATGAGCCGACGCGATCGCCCTTATCAACAAATGAAGTCGTTAGATGTCCTGTTTGGGGATGCTCAAACAGTGGCGGAAATGGTTCCCTTAGAAACGATTTACCTTCCCCAACAGCAGCCAAGGCGTTACTTTGACCCCCAAGCGATGCAGGAGTTGGTGGAGTCGGTGCGACAACATGGCATTCTCCAACCGCTCTTGGTACGGAAAGGAAAAGATAACTTGTACGAGTTAGTGGCTGGAGAGCGACGCTACCGAGCAGCCAAGCAAGTCCAGCTAACTGAAGTACCAGTTGTTATTCGGGAACTGAGCGATGAAGAAGCCATGCAACTTTCCCTGATCGAGAATCTTTGCCGTGAAGATTTGAATCCAGTAGAAGAAACTGAAGGAATTTTGCAACTGTTAGCTCTTCGCTTGGGAAGTGAACCAGAGGCAGTAACTCCCTTGCTGTACCGGATGAAAAACGCTGCTGATAAACCAGAAGATTCTAGGCATAACGTTATGCCTAACCCAGAATCCCAACTGGTGGAAGAAGTGTTCACCAATTTAGGATTAATGACTTGGGAATCCTTCGTTAAAAATCGCTTGCCCCTACTGAACTTACCAGAAGATGTTTTAGGGGCTTTACGTAGCGGTGAGATTGCCTACACGAAAGCCAAAGCGATCGCACGCCTCAAAGATGAAAAGCAAAGAAAAGAACTCCTCGACGCATCTGTAGCCGAAAATCTTTCCCTGAGCCAAATTCAGTCACGACTAAAAGCTTATATTCAGCAGCCCGAACCAACAGAGAGAAAAGAGCGGGTGGAGGCGATCGTTAGGCGAGTTAAACAGGCAAAGATTTGGGAAGATCCCCAGAAGTGGGAACGGTTGGAAGCACTTCTGGCGGAAATGGAAGCATTGATTGGTGACAAATAGGCTGGTGTGGGAATTCTCAAATTAACTTGAGATCGAATTCTAGAAAAGCCAATCTCTATCCTTATGAAAATCCTCCACCAATCACCCGCACTCAAAGATAGTTTTCTCGCTCAAGTAAGCCAGAAAAAAGCCGAAAATCGTCAAGCTACCCAAGAAGCATTAGGGGGTGGTTTTCTGGGAGCGATCGGTGCGGCAATGTTTGAGTTTAAGCAAGTCACCAATCAGTTTAAAGGCAGCGTGGGAGAATGGGGGATTTCACTGCTGCTTAAATCTTTACCAGACACTTGGGTGATGTTTAACAATGCCGTTATCCCTACCATGCGTTCAGGCAAATTTACTGAAATCGATCATCTGATTATTGGCCCAGGTGGGGTATTTTTAATTGAGGTAAAAACTTGGAAAGGATCATTTAGCGCCTATAAAGATAATTGGAAGCGACGGGAAGGTAATGATTGGGTGGCTTTATCCAACAGTCCGAGTTCTCAAAGTGCCTACCATCAAAAGATGTTTCAGCAATGGATAAGCGCTTTGGTTTCCAAATTACCTGACAACTGCATCGTAGCTCCAGTTGTATTTCCGGTAGCGAAATGGTTGGGAACTAACCAATGCTCAGTGCCAGTTTTGCATGGGGCAACTGCTTTGTTACAGATGATTGGTGAATCGCCAAATTGTTTGTCAGATAGTCAAGTTTTAGCGATCGCCCAAGCTGTGGAAAATTTAAGTTTGCCCTCACCAACCGAACCAAAACCAGCACCGATTTTGAAGAAACCCAAACCTTCTAAGCCCCAGAATTAAATAATGGAAACAGTTGGTAGTACAGCTTTAGTTGGGTAAATACAGACTTTTTTTACTTGGGCTTACTGAGAAAATTGTAAGTAATAGTGATTCTCGCATTCAGCAGAATGTCAACTCTCGCTGAATCCCGGTACATTCATCCCATTTTTATACTTATCCTCATAAGTGCTAATTAATAATGGCAACCAGGATTTCACATCCCAATCTGACAAAACACTGTACTGCTCTCGGTATTCGTAAATCTTTTTTAGATCGGATGCCCACTCTTGATAGGTTGATTTTCCGATCGTTCCCTCCGATGTTTGAACGTAATTAACCAAAACAAGAGGATTAAGTAAAAAACTTTCTTGGCCCCAACGACTTAAGCATTGAAGAAAATATTCATAATCAGCAAAAACACGGGTATTGGGATTCCATCGGGGTGCGTTATCCAGATGATGGGAGAACCCGTTACTATCAAAAATATGCTTTTGTACGAGCAAAGACTCACTATTAGCTGATGGGGGTGGAGCAATAAAAACTTTTCCCTGCCTTACAATTTGACTATTTCTGACAACATCTCTTCTGCGGTGCTGTCGAACCATGCTGCATATAATCTGCGGGTTGACTTGAAAAAACCTGATGGTTGACTCAACAAATTGAGGCAACAAAGCATTGTCATCATCTAAATAAGCCACAAGAAAACCTTTGGCCCTGTCAAGACCAAGATTGCGGGCATGACATAAGCTAAATCCTTCTGAGCGATGCTCCATCTCCAAATAAGCGATCGCCAAATCTGCTTTAATTTGAGCCACAAAATTTCGCGTAGCTAGATCGGGGCCATCGTTAATAATTACCCATTCAAAGTTTCGGGATGTCTGACCCAAAACACTAGGATATGCAATATTAGCTAATTTCTCTACCCGGTTGTGGGTTGCAGTAATTAAAGAAAGCCTCATGCTTCATCCCCCGAAGCCTCATACTGATAGACCCATTTTTCAATGTCTCTCCCCGTTGCTACTGTTATCAGCCTCTCCAGTAAAGTAGCCATTTGTAGTGGGCCTACACCACCAGGAACGGGTGTAATATTTTGCGGAATTTCATAAGCTGAGCGTTTGACATCCCCAAAAAGGTTATTTCCAATCGGGACAAATCCGGCATCAACTACCAGCCGATGGTAAGGTCTTAAATGCCTTTCATCTAACAATTCAGGAACTCCTGTGGCTGAGACGACAATATCTGCTTGTGTCGTTCTGAGAAGGTCGTCTCCTACATCTAAAATCAAACAGTTGATACCGTTTTGTTCCAGTAATCGAACAACACCTTGACCAACGAAGCCCCGACCGCCGACCACTACTACTTTAGTATTTGCATCTGTAAATGGCTGAACTAGACGAGCGATCGCATCACTTGTAGCAGAAGCTCCAAACAAGGGATGGTTCTCCACGAGTGCATCAAGGTCTTTCTCTGGCAACAATAACTCTAACTCAGGGATCAGTAGCCTGGGTACAGGGTTCTGCACAATTACCCCAACCGTATCGATATCCGAGTTAGCAGAAGTGATAATGTCCCTAAACTCCAGCGGAGTTGTATTTTCAGACAGGAGACGATAATCTACCTCGCAGTTCATAAAGCTAAAAGTCTTTACCTTTTCAGCCGCTGAGATTTCCGCTGCACGATATTTGGCAAGTTCAATTTGCGAAGCTTCTGGAGGCGGTGAGAACTTCAGGATGGTAATACTTTTACCTAAAAAGCTACCCTGAAACGGCTCGCATTTGGCTTTGACTGCTTGCAGGATTTTTCTGGCTCTGATTTGAACCATATTACTCAGTGACTTGCGAGTTCTGCTAAAACCCGATCGACAGGTTCTAAGTCGATCCAGCCAAGTATCTCTTTTCTTGGCGCGGCTCTCAACACAGTCCAGAAACCTTCACCCTCTCCTAAACTTGTTCCATACCAAGGTAAATCCACTCTGGAAAACTCATCGGAGAAACCTATATTTTCGTATGAACGAGGTTGTGAGAAGTCACCATAATGCACAATCCAGACAATCTGCTCTAGGGGTACACCTATCTGGGATTCAAATGTTTGGACAACTGCGCTGGCAAGTCCTTTGATATCGTGCGTAATTGCCGTGTTGTGTCTATTACTATCTAATTCTGAGGCAATAACTATGGCTCGCTCATGGACTTCATCAATGTAGATGCGGAGCAAACAATGGCAGGAAAGTGCTTGTTTTGACTGCCAATAAAATATGGTTTTGATGACTTGAACGCTATCTTTCGTGCTAGTGAGTAAAGTGTTGGCCTGCATATAAAGTTATCCTAGTTGATTTAAGTTTAATTCCCGGCTATTACGCTTGTGTACTGTTCTTATAGTTTTTGACTTGATACGAGTAGCCTGGGGCAAAAGCTTCTGAATTTCTCGTACTAACTGCCGATTATCTGGATTGTTGTTATCTACTAGAACCACCTGTGGCACAGTGGAAAGAAAATCGATCGGGAGAGTGCGATCGCTATCAACAGCCATATAAATTGTATTAGAGCCAGACGGGTACTCAGCAGCAAGCAATTCGAGAGCCACTATTGGAGAAGAGGCTAGAGCCACTCTCTGTATCGATGAATCTTCACTGCCACCCAGTCCCATCCAAAACCAACCCGCAGAGCGTTTACTACCAGGGGCTAAACGTTGACCCTCAGTTCCCCAAACAATTGCGCCAGTTACTTGTCCCTGAAGCTCGCGCATCACGAACACCGCATTACCAGAACCATCAGCGTAGACTAAACCGCGCTGGTGCAAAGCATTGACCAAATTCTTAGGCAGGTGTCTTTCACGTATCAGATAATTCTGCACCGCAGTCCACTCACTTTCGACCGACTCCGGCGGCACAAAAGAGCGGGTAGGTTCAACAGCAATAATCTGTTGGGCTTGTTCCCTAGCATAATGAGTTACGGCTCGAAGCATACCTTCACAACCAAAGCGGTCAGCCAGCCAAGCTTGAGCCTGTTTTAACCCGCATTGATTAACCTGCATTACTAGGTCCATCGCACTATTGCCGCGCTTACTACCTGTAAGGTCATAGAATTGAGAGTCAGTGATATTGAATTGGTATCCGTGACCGTGCCAAATGCTTGCTTTAGCAATATCGCTCTCGGCACAGTCAAGCCCCAACTCGTAAGCCACATCTAAAAGAGATAAGTCGTGTAATTGCTCGGTTTGGGCTTTTAAAAGTCGATTTTGTGCTTCTAGTTCTTTGAGGCGTTGTTCTAGTTTCTGCCTTTCCCGTTCAGAAGCCAAAGCTTTTTGCTCGGCATCGCGTTTTTGCTTGAGTGCGAGAGTGCGATCGCTCAATTGGCGATCGATGACATCTACACTAGGTTGTAATAATTGTTCGACCCGCTGCTTATACCCAATGGCAGATTCAGTTGAACGCGGTTCGGGAAGAGAGCGAAAACAGTCCAGTTCTGGAGCTTCTTGGTTGACGTGCCAATAATACTCTTTGATTTTCGTGTACGTAGCGTGACTCCCCTTAATACCTCGTTCTATCCCGATGGGTGAAAGCGCAGCTGCGTAACTATCTTGCAACGACGATAGTTTGTACCTGTTACCGAATAGCGCCCGACAGTTAAGTTTACCTTGCTCATCCAAAGGGACTAAATAAGCGTGGATGTGGGGTGTTATTTCATCTAAGTGCAATTCGGCTCTGACAACGAGATCGCCATATTCTGACTTTAACCAGTTGACCGAAGCAAGCTTCCACCTCTCTAAGCGTTCTAAGTCGTACCTCCCTCCCGACTCCGGGTTATCTGGTCGGAAGTAGTCAGGAGAAGCTCCAAGCAGCATCTCAACGGCTAACACTGCATTGGAGCGAATTTTTTGATTACCGATTTTTTGTCTAACCAACGTTTCCAGGGTCGGGTCATCGCTATTTCCGATCGGCCTGATATTTTTGACATCAGGGTTAGCATTAGGTGTTTCCCGGTCTCTGCTAGTGTGCGAGGAACTGCTAACTAGGTTTCCCCACGATTTGATTTTTTGGATTTGGAGAATTCCAAAAGCCATCTGAGAGTTAGTAGAAAGTTTCTCTTTTTCGATAGTGCGATCGCGACTCTAAAAATAGACTCAACCGACGGAAAGAATGCTTCTAATACCTCGTGCATAAAAATGTGTAATGAGTACACATTTGGAATTAGGCAAATTTAGCTGCGCGAAAATCCGCGAAAATCCGCGAAAATCTGCAAAAGGGAGCAAGTGTAAACCTATCAGTTTATGACAAAGTAAATTTAACTTTCGCGGTAAAAATCTAATATCTGCGAAAATCCGCTAATTTTAGCCAAAATCCGCACTAAGTAATTATGCCTAAAAAACCAGTTGAATTAAGAGTGAGTCGAGCAGAAGGAACCCCAGAAGGAAATTTGTTGGAATTCCTCAAAAATTATCCCTCTAAGTCAACCGACGAAATGGTACTAACAGCGTGCCGTGCCTTTTGGATGCCACTAGCGTTGCGACGGCTTGGTATCTACGACGAAGAAACTATAAAGGCAGCAGCAATAGAAGCGAAATTAGAACTGCTCAAGCAAGCCGAATTTATCACCCAATTGTTTGGACTTGAGCCAAATATGACCTGGGCTCGGGAAGCTATCCTTCAACCACAAGAGAAGTTGGAATTAAAAAATCAGCCATCCACTATAAAACCAGATGAATTGGAAGAAGAGGAAGAAGAGGAAGACGACTTTTCAGATATGCCTCAAGTTAGAGAGTTTATCAAACTCCCGACAGAACTAGAAGCTTAAATAATTGAAAAACCCATATTCCATCTTTCGCTCTTTTGAAAGAGGAGAGCGAAACCAAAAATCATCGACCATAGAGCAAAAAGACTTGTATTTGTAGAGTTTTCGGACAGCTTATGAACTTTCAACCCGACCTGATTGTAGTGTTGGACTTAGGGAAATCACGCCTCAAAATAATTTACCAAATTCCCACACAAGCTAAAGTAAAAGCACTGTTTATAGAGCCAGGAATAGCAGAGCTATCCCCAGAAGAAGTGGGCCACCTTCAGCCCAGCCGAACTGCTGCGCCAGAAGATGATGCTTGGTTGATGCTGCCTTCCACTCAGCCGCTGGCTGTCGGTTTTTTGGCCGAAACGCGGTTTGCTCCTCGATGTGACACTAAAGAAGCCAAATACAAAATCGTATCGGGAGCAGTAAGATATCTGACGGCAATTGGTGCGATCGCACAACGAGAAAAAGAAGCCCTTATAGAGTATAAAGGATTCGCTTCCAAAGGCACAGATAATGCTGCTAAATATCTGCGAATTCATGCCACCCTTTTATTACCCCATGTGGAAATGCCAAATGCCAGTTCTTTGCGGAGCGAACTAGCAGGAGTTGCGCCTAAACCTATTCAATTCAATTTTCGCGGACAAGACTACACCCACCTGACAGTACCGGATTATTTTAAGTTAAACATTTTAGCTGAAGGAGCCGGACAATTAGCATTAAGAGGAACTCAACTCTCTGAGGCTGAATTTGCCCGCAAAAATATTTTGGTGTTGGTGATGGGTCAGTACAACGTGACAGCGATGCTCTATCAGCGAGGGCAGTGTGTCAAAATAGAGAGTCCGGCTCTCGGTTTCCATAATCTGGTAAATTATGTTTTGGATAAAACTGCCTTAGATGCTTCTATAATTCGTCGCGCTCAACTAACAGAGGCTATCTATTATGGACGTGACGATCGCAGCTTACTGCAAGCATTATTAATAGGTAAAGTTGAGAAGGAAGAACATATTCAACAACTCACCAAAGAAATGGTTTCAGCGGTTGATGATGGCTTCAAATCTTACTGGAATTCCACAGCTAACTGGCTAAAAACAATGCTGGGGCCGAATTTAGTAACACTAGACGAAGTTCTGGTTGGAGGAGGCGCATCTGTGGCGTTTAAGGAAGAAATAGAAAAATTGTTTGGTAATGCCAAAGTGATTTGGGGAGGTGGTATCAAGCGGGAAATTGCACAAACTTTTGGTTTAAAATTAAGCGATCCAATGGTAAATCGGTTGGTAGATGCTTACGGCGTATTCAAGCGAGTGTCCCAGATGTATAAGTCATCTGTTGATAAAGTAACAGCTTAAATTTTCAGCGCAAGAACTGTATCTGAAACCATCCACAACCATCATCTATTCTAAACAAATGGGTCGGTGTCCGCTGAGTGGTAATTGATATCGGATTAAGAATCCACCAGGCTATGAGGTAGGTCATAAGAATTCTTGGAGTTCATACCCCAGAGAGTCTAAGACCTGAATTAGCTTCTATTAATCGCTCAAAACATGGTTTTGTGAGTAGGATACAAAGAAGATTCAGT
>NZ_JACJUP010000144.1:0-9058 GCF_014748295.1 Planktothrix sp. FACHB-1355
ACAACGCCAACTACGATGGCTATGCCAATTCCCGCTACGTAATCGCAGTTTCTGCGATCGACGATAATGGCAAGCAGTCCTGGTACAGCGAACCGGGAGCCCCTATTTTAGTATCCGCTTACTCCAGTGGCGATGACGTAGGAATTACCACAACCGACCTGCTGGGCAACGACGGGTATAACGGTTATCCCGAATACAACAACGATTACACCAACGGCTTCGGCGGCACATCTTCAGCAACGCCTTTAGTCTCAGGTCTCATTGCGCTGATGTTAGAAGCCAATCCGAATCTTACCTGGCGAGACGTGCAGCACATCCTCGTCGAGACTGCCGAAAAGAACGATCCCACCGATCCCGGTTGGACGCTCAACGGAGCCGGAAAAGACGTTAACCACAAATATGGTTTTGGGGCAATTGATGCCGCCGTAGCTGTGAGTGCTGCCGCCAGCTGGACATCAGTTGCGCCAGAAGTGTTTGCTACTTCCGGGATAGTTAACATCGGTCAGGCTATTCCCGATAACAACCTAAACGGCCTCACTTCCACAGTCAATATCGGCGACAACATCAACATCGAAAAAGTTGAAGTAGTATTCGATGCCATTCACCCCTACCGGGGCAACCTCAAAGTAGCGCTAGTTTCTCCCGATGGAACAGAATCGATCTTAGCCGCACCGCACAATGACTCTGGCGACAACTACAACAACTGGGTATTCAGTTCCGCTCGTCTCTGGGGCGAATCGTCTCTGGGAGAATGGACGTTAAAAGTAACCGATGAAGCCGGTGGTAATGTCGGTACTTGGAACTCCTGGAAGTTGAACGTTTATGGCACAGGTTCCACCGAGCCAACTGGCGGTCAAATTCAGGGTACCAAGTGGAACGACTTAGACGGCGATGGAGTGCAAGATGCCAACGAACCGGGACTGGAAGGTTGGACAATCTTTTTAGATGAGAACAACAACGGTATTCTCGATCAAGAAGTTAGCAATGTCAGTTCCACTGACGTTCCCACCCCAATTCTCGATTTAGCTACGGTCACTTCCGAACTAGAAGTCAGCGGCATTAGCGGTAATATCGAGGACTTAAACGTCAATTTAAATATCTCCCATACCTACGATGCAGATTTGAATGTCACCTTGATTAGCCCGTCAGGTACCTCGGTCGAGCTATTCAGCAATGTCGGTGGCTATGAAGACAACTTCACCAATACAACCTTGGATGATGAGGCAGCTACGCCAATAGTTGCCGGAATAGCACCGTTTACCGGCAGCTTCCAACCAGAGGGTAGTTTAGCTGCTTTCGATGGCGAAGATGGCAACGGCATTTGGACATTGCAAATTAAGGATGAATTTGGGGCAGATATTGGCACGCTCAACAGTTGGTCGCTTGACTTGACTTCTTCCGAAGCTTCCACCCAAACCGATGCTGATGGCGATTATGAATTCATCGGTTTGGAACCTGGGGTTTATACCGTCGCGGAGGTACAGCAGGAAGGTTGGGTACAGACTTTCCCAGAAGGCACCGGCACCCATACGGTAGAAGTAGATGAAAATCAGATCGTGCAAGATGTTGACTTCGGCAACCGAGAAGCAAATCTTGGTGCGATCGCAGGTATCAAATGGAACGACTTAGACGGCGATGGAGTGCAAGACCCAGGCGAACCGGGATTGGAAGGTTGGACAATCTTTTTAGACCAGAATAACAATGGTGTTTTGGATACGGAAACCACCGACATCAGTTCCAGCGATGTTCCAACACCAATTCCAGATCTGAGTACTAGCACTTCGGAATTGGAGGTCAGCAGTCTTGGCACGATTGAGGACTTGAACGTCACCTTAGACCTTACCCACACCTATGATGCAGATTTGGTAGTTTCGCTGATTAGCCCATCCGGCACTTCTGTCGAGCTGTTCAGCAATGTGGGCGGTTTTGAGGATAACTTCACCAACACGACTTTAGATGATGAGGCAGAAACAGCGATTACTGCGGGAACTGCACCGTTTATCGGCACCTTTAAACCAGAGGGCAGTTTAGCCGCTTTTGATGGTGAAGATGCCAACGGTACTTGGACGCTGCAAATTGTAGATCAATATGGTGGAGACAGCGGCACTCTCAACAGTTGGTCGTTGAACTTGACCGCAAGTTCCGAACAGTCAACTCAAACCGATGCCAATGGTGAATATGCTTTCTACGGTCTGGAAGCGGGGACTTATACTGTTGCTGAGGTGCTGCAACCCGGTTGGGAGCAAACTTATCCAGGGCCGGTCTCGCTCAATGAAAGTTTTGAAAGCGGCAATTTCGGTGATTGGGAAACGTTTGGGAATACTGGCATCCAGACGGCTGCATTTGGTGTCAATCCGACTGACGGCACTTATCAAGCTTTGATTACCAATGGCACTGGTTCCGTGGGCCAACCAAACCTGGAAAGCTTATTGGGCTTGGCTCCCGGCAGCTTGGATTCGTTGGGCAACGGTAACGCTACTGAAGGTTCGGCGATCGCCAAAACAATTACCGTATCTGCGGGCGATCAATTGAGCTTCGATTGGAATTTCCTCACTAACGAGGCACAATCTAGCTCTTTCAACGATTTTGCCTTCATTTCGCTCACACCTGAGGACAACAGTACCCTCGCTAACACCTACAGTCCATTAGTGCCTTTAGGTGGCAGTTTCAGTCAACAAACCGGTTATGGAACTTTTTCCCACACCTTTACAAATTCGGGAACTTACACTTTGGCTGTGGGAGTTCTGGACGTTAGCGATAGTGTTGTCGATTCTGCGGTGCTAGTTGACAATCTCTCTCTTGCTAGTTCAAACAGTTCTGGTGTCCACACTGTAGAGCTCGATCCAGGCGAAATTGCCCAAGATATCGATTTTGGCAATAAGGTTTTGCCGGGAGAAATCCACGGGATGAAGTGGAACGACTTGGATGGTGATGGTGAGAAAGATGCCGATGAAGCGGGACTGTCCAACTGGACAATTTTTCTGGACGATAACGAGAACGGTACGTTGGATCAGGGCGAAATTGCAGTTGTCACCGATGCTAACGGTAATTATGCTTTCACTGACTTAGACCCAGGTACCTACACTGTTGCGGAAGTAATACAAGAAGGTTGGGAGCAAACTTATCCCGGTAGTAGCGGTCAGGTATTTGATGACCCGGAAGGCGATACTTTCGGCTTTAATTCCCCGCAACCGGATATCGAGAGTGTCAGCGGTACGGTGAGCGATGAAAATCTCATCCTGACGATGAATTTCTACAATTCGATCGCAGCACCGTCTGCGGGTTTGTCTAACTCAGTTGTCGGCTACTGGGATTTAGACCTCGACCAGAATCCTTTGACTGGTTTGTCTTCCTATCAAAGCGGTTTTGCACCGCCAGATCAGCAAGGTGGCCCGCTGGGAGATGAGGTAGTCATTGATTTGTTCAGCGAGCAATTACATCCCGGTTTGGTAGATCTTTTCGATACCAGCACTTTCATCGGCACCGTACCCATCACCTATGAGTCAAATTCGTTACAGATTGAAGTGCCGCTGTCTTTACTGGGTGACGATGGCAACATTAATTACGGTACGGTGGTCGGGTCTTTCTCCGGGCCCACAGATGCCGCTCCCAATACTGAGTTTGGTACGATCGGCGATCCTCCCGGCAATGTGCCCGATAACGTTGTTTCTACGCCTGGGGACGATCGCGTTTGGGGATCTATCAGCAAAACAAGTCCTCCGGTGGATCGGGGCGATCGTGCTACCGATGACGATATTGCAACTGCCAGTTTCGCCCGCACAAGTAAGTCCCCTACGCTGAAAACAGCGGTCGGTACGCATACCGTAGAACTTGACCCTGGCGAAATTGTCGAAGACATGGATTTTGGCAACCGGGAGATCGTTCCTGGCAAGATTCAAGGTATCAAATGGAACGATGAAAACGGTAACGGCCAAATAGACGCCGATGAAGAGAAACTGCAAGGTTGGACAATTTATCTGGATCAAAACCAGAACGGTGAATTTGACGAAGGCGAAATCTCCGCTATTACCGACGCTAATGGCGAGTACGAGTTTGCTGACCTAGAAGAAGGTACTTACACTGTTGCAGAAGTGTTAGAGGATGGGTGGCAGCAGACATTCCCCGTGAATGGCTCGATCGAACTGCTCAATGCCGATTTTAGCGACGAAGATGGCGATCCGAATTTGGATGGATTTGCGATCGACAATTCCGGTGGCGCGGTAACTGGACTGTGGCACTTATCTACAGGTCGCAGCAATCAACCGGGCCATTCTCCAGACGACAGTATGTACTTCGGTCAAGGGGAAGGCCCCAATGGTGGCGGTAACTTTAATGTTGGCTTCACCGCCGGTCGAATTACCTCCCCGGAAATTCAGTTGAGCAGCACTGGCAGTGCCGCGCTGTCCTTCAATTACTTCCTCCAAACTGAAGGGTTACCGTCATCCTACGATAAAGCGCGAGTGCTGATTTCCCAGGATGGCGGCAGTTTCCAACCGATTGTCTCAAATGCGGATCTGTTGCTCGATCCCACCACAGGCTGGACAAACGCCACGGTTGACCTGAGTTCCTATGCTGGTAGCACGATCCAAATCCAATTCGACTTTAATACTGTTGATGGCATAGCGAACAGCTTTGAAGGTTGGTACGTAGACGATGTGGTAGTCACCCAACAGGGGAATGGCACTCACATTGTCGAAGTCGAAAATAACGCAGTTGTCGAAAATATCAACTTTGGCAACCAAGAGATTGCCCTGCCAGAACTTTCGATCGGTAATGCCGCAGTTATTGAAGGCAACGCAGGCACTACCAATGCCATCTTTACTGTCAACCTGTCAGAGGCGATCGCGGAAACGGTGACCGTAAACTACACTACTGCTAACGGCACCGCAAAGGCAGGAGAAGACTACACTGCAACTAGCGGTACGTTGACTTTCGATCCGGGAGAAACCAGCCAAACGATTTCTGTGTCGGTAATTGGGGATACCAATCCGGAAATAGACGAAGTTTTCTTAGTCAACCTCACTGACCCCATTCACAGCGAGATCGCCGAAGCCGTTGCTGTGGGTACTATCCTTAACGACGATTCGTTCGGTGGTACTAATGGCAATGATTCGCTGGTTGGCACTTCAGCCAATGAAACTCTTAGTGGCGGTTTAGGCAACGATACGATTAAAGGGTCGGGAGGTAATGACTCTCTCAATGGAGGAGCTGGTGCTGACTACCTTAATGGCGGTAATGGCAATGACTCTATGATTGGCGGTCGGGGGAATGACTCGCTCAATGGTGCTGGCGACAATGATGTTCTCACAGGTGTTGACCCTTCAGATAGTTCTCCAGGAAAAGGCGAGTTGGATACTCTCACGGGTGGAACAGGTTCAGATCGCTTCGTTCTGGGAAATTCCAGTAAGGGTGCTTTCTACAATGATGGCAATCCCAGCAGTAGCGGCTCTACTGATTTTGCTCTCATCCAAGGCTTCAACATCAGCCAGGATTTGATTCAGCTAGCGGGAGTAGCTTCTAACTACGTTCTTTCCGTCAGCGGTGGCAATACCAATATTTACCTTGATGATGATGGCACGGTTGGCTTCAGTGCCAAGGACGAACTCATCGGTCGGGTAGCAGGCGTGACGGGTTTAAATCTGAGCGCTAGCTACTTTGTTTACAGTTAGAGAGAGAAGCTTTCGGTGCAGGGGAACAGAGGGGCAGAGGGGAAAAATATTAATTTTTCCCCTCTGCCCCTCTGCCTACATTCCTAAACGCAAAAAGATGCTGCCTTTACCGATCGGCCAAGGTATAAAAGAATAATCTGAGCTTCATAGATATTACGGTTAGCGTTCGTGAGAGCGATCTCGTTGAGCCAATCCTGGGCTCGGACAGCGTTAAAAAATCTGAAGACTATTAAAGCTTTCATCAAGCTAGCGTAAATTCTTTTGTCTGCAAGTGCTATATCCGTTGGAAATGCTTAAACTTAGTTTAGTACTACCAAAAAAACGCCAACTCAAGTCCCCTCGACATTTTGATTCGCTAGCGGGCTTGTATAAACTTGTACTTAGGTCAAAAATCCTAGTTGGCGCTTAACTCCATCGCTGTGGTGTTAGTTCGGCAACAGTCCTTTTAAACAGCGAGCTTTCAGCCTTGAGGGTGCTAAATTTTTGACTGAAAGCACACCCTAGCTCTACGGGGGCTTGGGTAGCATTTCTGAGGTTATGGATCTGCTAGTCCTTGCCACTCTAGGTTTATAAATTTTGATAACTATGAGGCGATCGCTATGCTTGAGCTAAAATATAGCAAACCTTCCCAACCTGCAACGCAAACCACATTAAACTCTCCTGGTGCGGATGTTGAAGAACGACTAGAAGACTTGGAACGTGCCGATCGATCCCTCTACAAAATGATCGGGATGGAAGTTTGGTCGATCGCTAAAACGATGGACGACATATATCCCGGTTTTTGGAATCAGTTTATGGCTAATCGTCGCATTGCTATGAAAAATTTTATCGATCAAAAGCAAAATCATCGCGCCAACGAGGAGCATCCTTTCCTATAAAAATGGTATAATGCGATTTGGCTTTATTAGAGGCATTTGTGAGTAGCTTTCAGGGATTGAAACAACCCATCCCCCAAATTAGCGTGGAGCAGTTAGCCAGCCTACTGGCGGCTGGGAAAGAGAATCTACAGTTGGTGGATGTCCGAGAACCGCAAGAAGTTGCGATCGCCAGGTTGAAAGGTTTTGAGAATCTACCTTTGAGCGAGTTTGGCAAATGGTCTGGTGAGATCCAAAACCGCTTCGATCCTCACGCAGAGACAATAGTACTTTGCCACCACGGTGTCCGCTCTGCCCAAATGTGTCAGTGGTTGATCGTGGAAGGATTTACCAATGTCAAAAATGTCACAGGTGGTATTGATGCTTACTCTGCCGTAGTTGATTCTACAATTCCTCGTTACTAGCAAAAGTCAAACGTAAAAAAATTTTTCACCAGAAAAATTAGAAATTAGAATGCGATAGCGGTAGAGACGTTGAATTCAACGTCTCTACCGCTGTTTATGGAAAGCAGGAATTCAGATGTATATGGGTGATATATTGCATAGAAAAACTATAGTTAAAATGATGTTTGTAATTATAATTTTTATCGAAAAACTAACGAGCGATCGCTGATGCCTAATAACTAAATAATCAAATTTTATACTTGCGAATGAGATGCGCTACTCTCCTGTCGGAATACAGCGATCGCATCTAGCACATCTGTTAGCTGTCAGCTAAAGTGGGAAACCTTAGCCTCAAGCAGCGCGTTTTCTTTTGCTATGGTAAACATATGGCTGCCTCTGCGGCCACATTTAGGAAAGAAGCACTGGTTGTATTTGCTACAACTATGTTCGGAAAGTCTGGTATGAGGTGAAAACGGTATCGCATTTGAGATCTAGCGAAAGTGTAGGTACTTTGTTATCATCTTTAACCACTATTAATGATTATCTGGCGCGAGCGCAGCATTTTTTTTTTAAATTATTTTCAAATCCCGTTTGGCTGGAAACCTCTATGCAAATCCATCTTACAGATCGGCAACAACATATTCTTTGGGCAACGGTTCGCCACTATATAGCCACGGCAGAACCGGTAGGGTCGAAAGCCTTGCTAGAAGAGTACAAACTCAGTGTCAGCCCAGCCACGGTTCGCAATGCCATGAACGTTTTAGAAAAAGCTGGGTTACTTTATCAACCCCACACTTCTGCGGGACGGGTTCCCTCGGACTCTGGCTATCGTATTTACGTTGACCAGCTGATATCGCCGGATGGAACCCTGGCGCGGCAGGTGGAACAATTGCTGCAAGATAAGCTAAATAAGGAGAATTGGAGCTTTGAGGCGCTGTTGCAGGGTGCGGCTCAAATTCTCGCGACTCTGAGCGGTTACATCACCCTCATCACTATGCCTCAGACTCGCACTACCCAACTGCGACATTTGCAATTGGTACAAATGGAACCGGGTCAGGTAATGCTGATTGTGGTGATGGATAACTATGAAACGCAGTCGGTTTTAATGGAGTTACCCATACCAATTGATGTCCCTAAACCGGATGCAGAAATTATCGATCGAGAGTTGCAAATTTTATCTAATTTTTTGAATAGTCAGCTGCGGGGACGATCGCTTTTGGAATTGGCGGCGTTAGACTGGACTCAGATCGATCGCGAATTTCAAAGCTATGGGGAATTCCTCAAAAATTTATTTGCAGAAGTATCTCGTCGCAGTCAACCGGCAGCTTGCACGCAAATTCTGATTCGCGGAGTTGCCGAAGTGCTGCGTCAACCAGAATTTTCCGAGTTGCAGCAAATCAAAACATTGATTCATTTGTTAGAAGAAGAACAAGACCAACTGTGGCCGTTAATTTTTGAATCGCCAGAAGTGGAGGGAATAGGTGAATCACAGGCGGGACGCCTGTGCCACAAGAATCAACAAGGTAAACGGGTGACGGTGCGAATTGGTGCGGAAAATCCTTTAGAACCGATACGCACCTGTACGCTGATTTCCGCAACTTATCGACAGGGTACAGTGCCGGTGGGAAGTGTCGGCGTTTTGGGCCCTACCCGGATGGTATATGAAAATGCGATCGCTGTCGTAGAAGCTGCCGCCGACTATCTCTCGGAAGCATTGAGTTAACAATTTGTAACTTAATAAGCAAGTCGAGCTTGCCCAGTCGAGCTGATTTTGTAGTATTTTTCAACTCCATCACAATCCTGTATCAAACCCCTCTTGAAGCCAGGGCAAACTGTGAGTTTCAATGGAGGTATTTCCCAACTGTAGAAAACTGCCTTTGTGCAAAATATACCAGTTCTCAGTTGGAACCATAACGGAAAGGGGGCTTGCCAATGTTAGAATTCGTAGCTTTGTTATCAACAGGCTTCTGGTTATTCATGATTTACGATTGCGTTCAAAACGAGCGTGAAAGGAATACTTGGCTTTGGATTTTAATTTTCCTCAATTTTCCCGGTGCTGTTATCTACTTTTTAACGCGAAAGCTGCCCAGAATGGATGTTACCGTACCCAAGTACTTTACTCGCTGGACGC
>NZ_JACJUP010000145.1:0-9061 GCF_014748295.1 Planktothrix sp. FACHB-1355
GGCAGAGCAAGTGCAAAAGTCCAAAAGTGGTGAGTAAAGATTTTCTTGTACTCCCCCGTTCAGTCGATCGCTTACTGGCGATCGCCATTGTGACCGTGCGTAGGGCACGGAGGTGCTGATATTGAGCGATCGAGCCAGCCGGATGCTTGGTTTAGTCTCAATAGCGCTTCTTCTGGGTTATCTTTGAGCAATAAGACAAGGGCGGCGGCAACTTGCTCGCTCGCACGCGCTTTGCGGTTAGATTTGAGACGGTGCCAGTCGTTACTAGAGATGGCAAGCCGTTCCATTAGCGCTTGAGCTAATTCTAGGGTGCTAAATTCATTTAGCCGATCGGATTTAAGAAGTTGTGTCGGTTCGGGCATACTGATAACACATTTGCATTTACCCTTACTCTACTTTATGAAGCCCGATCGAGAACCGTCCCAGCGATCCCCAAACGAGTCGGCAGACTTTGAACGAGAATTTGTGCAAGGACTTGAGGAAGTTGAGCGATCGCTCCAAGCGCTCCAGGAACGCTACGCTCAGGTGCAACA
Source organism: Planktothrix sp. FACHB-1355 (assembly GCF_014748295.1). Taxonomy (NCBI): domain Bacteria; kingdom Bacillati; phylum Cyanobacteriota; class Cyanophyceae; order Oscillatoriales; family Microcoleaceae; genus Planktothrix; species Planktothrix sp. FACHB-1355. The sequence continues at coordinate 534 of NZ_JACJUP010000145.1, forward strand.
AGATAAACAGCGACAAGCTGAATTAAAACATCGCTACGAGGATGTGCGTCAAGAACTCCGCACAAACCGATCCCCGCAACTTAAAGCCGAATTGCAACAAATTCAACAGCAGTTGGAAATCTTAGAAGTTAATCTGGAAAGCAGTTTGTTCTCCTGGAGTAGCTTGAAGGAGCCTTTTTGGATGGCTGTGCGCTTTGGCGGGATCGGGATCGCGATCGGTTGGTTGCTGAAATCTTGCAGTGGTTAGCATTCATGTTTTGGGGATCGCACCAGCTGCTTGCAAAGCTTTCCAACTGCGAGTCGAACAGGTATCGATCGTCAAACTTGCAATTGGCAACCACTGAATTCCTTTCGATCCCACTTCGCGATCCCCAGTCGCGCTGAAAACAGGCTCATCCTCAACAGAGCATTTGTAAATGATACTTAAAGAATGTAACAGTTTGCCTCGCCAATTAGGGAAAAAGTTTTCCACTATCGTTAAAAGATCCTCGACTCGAAATTCAGTTAAACCAGTTTCTTCCCTAATTTCTCGCTCTAACGCTTGCATCATCGGCTCACCCGGTTCCAGTCCGCCACCGGGTAAGTCCCAAAGGTCGGGTTGTGGGCCTGTCATTTTATGAATCATCAGCACTGCGTTAGATTTTACGAATAAACCGAGTATGCTAATCCGTAATCGAATATCTTTTTCCATAGGATTAATGCCTTAAATACCTAGTAAACTAAAGAAGTTGACCGCAATTAATTTTTAAATCCAAAATCCCAAATCCCAAATCCAAAATCGATATGACTCGACGCATTGCTGAAGTACTCAAAAATGGCCAACCCGATGAATCCGTGAAAGTTCAAGGCTGGGTTCGCACGAAGCGGGAATTGAAAGAGTTTGCCTTTGTTGAGGTAAATGATGGCTCATCTTTGGCGAACTTGCAAGTAGTCTTGAATCCCGATTTGCCAGATTATGCTAAAGTGCTGAAGCAGCTGAACACTGGCGCATCTGTGGAAGTTGAGGGAGTGCTGGTGGCTTCTCCGGCGAAGGGACAGCGGATCGAGTTGAAGGCGTCAGCGGTAACAGTATACGGTGAAGCCGATCCGGAAACTTATCCGTTGCAGAAGAAACGACATTCGTTTGAGTTCTTGCGGGAAATTGGGCATTTGCGATCGCGCACTAATTCTTTTGGCGCTGTGTTCCGCGTTCGCAATGCTTGTGCGACGGCTATTCATAAGTTTTTTCAAGAGCGCGGTTTTATGTGGGTTCACGCACCCATTATTACTGCTAGCGATTGCGAAGGTGCAGGGGAAATGTTCGCGGTTACCAATTTTGATTTAAATAATGTTCCTCGCACGGAAAAGCAAGCAATCGATTACGGTAAAGACTTTTTTGGACGCCCTGCTTATTTAACTGTCAGCGGTCAGTTGGAAGCTGAAGTTATGGCGATGGCGTTTACGAATGTTTATACGTTTGGGCCGACTTTTAGGGCAGAAAATTCCAATACTTCCCGTCACTTGGCAGAGTTTTGGATGGTAGAGCCTGAGATGGCTTTCTGCGATTTGTCAGGAGATATGAATTTAGCGGAGGAGTTTCTCAAATACATATTTAAATATGTGTTGGATAACTGCGCGGAAGATATGGAATTTTTCAATCAGCGGATTGATAATTCGGTTTTGGCTACGGCGGAGAATATTATCAACAATGAGTTTGCGCGGCTGACTTACACAGATGCGATCGCACTTTTGGAAAAGGCAGACAAAAAATTTGAGTATCCCGTCAGTTGGGGATTGGATTTGCAATCGGAACACGAGCGCTACTTAGCTGAAGAGTTGTTTAAAAAGCCCGTAATTGTCACCGATTATCCTGCCAAAATCAAAGCTTTTTATATGCGGTTGAGTGACGACGAAAAGACAGTGCGAGCGATGGATATTCTCGCTCCCAAAATAGGCGAAATAATTGGCGGTTCCCAGCGGGAAGAACGCTTGGATGTTTTACAGCGACGCATTGAAAGTATGGGAATAAATGCTAATGATTTATGGTGGTATTTAGATTTGCGTCGCTTCGGTACAGTTCCTCACGCTGGGTTTGGTTTGGGCTTTGAAAGATTGGTGCAATTTATGACGGGAATGGGCAATATTCGGGATGTGATTCCCTTCCCCCGTGCGCCGCAAAGCGTGGAATTTTAGGAGGAAAAACGATGAGTATGAGCGAAATTTCTGTAGAGGAATTGGCAGGAATCTTGGAGAAAGATAACCAATGGTTAGCAGATCATTACGACGATCTGATCCAAAAGTACCCTGGCAAAACGGTTGCCATTGAAAATGGGGAAGTTGTTGCTGTAGGAAACGACTATGGCGACGTATACCGTCCTTTCTTAAAAGAGAAAAGATTGGTGATGCCATTAGTGGTAGAAGTGCCGCATCCAGACGATCGGCATGATGGCGTCCTGCTTTCCTTTCGATAATTTTATGACTCTAATCAGATTTCCATACAAACGGATAGAAGGAAGTTTACAGCCAATTATTCCCATCGGAATAAAGTTGGAAACTTCCTGGTTTCCGATTAATGTATATGTGGATTCCGGGGCAACTTATACGATTCTCAAAGCTGAGATCGCTGATGAATAGGGGTTAAATTACCGGACGGGAAACCGAATTAATCTGCAAGTGGGAACTGGGAGTTTGATGCCAATCTATTTGGACGATTTGGAAGTGCAGTTAGGCACAGAACGGTTTGTTTGTCCAGTCGGATTTTCGGCTAATTTGGGGGTGAAATTTAACGTTTTGGGAAAGACGGGGATATTCGATCGATTTAGGGTTTGCTTTCAAGAAGCGCAGGCAGTTCTGACTTTTGAAGTTGAGAATTGAGGGGAGACAAAAGCTTATCTTGGTCTTCATTGTCGATGCGATCGCTTTCGTCGAGCTTGCTGTTCCTACCGATGAAAGCTTGCGGATTGGGTGCTAGCAGCTTCTCTAATTGCCCCATTCTTAATGCTTCCGCAGTTTTAGCAATCCCAAAAATGCGAGGTAATTGACCGGTTTCAAGCAATACTTTTCTAACTTCCCAGTTGGATATATCTGCCAAATTCCTATTACTTTGAATAGCAATGATAGTAGCTATGCCGACACCCTGACCGACAGCAGCGTTAAATTCAACTATTCTGCCAGCAGCAGTTGCATAACCTTCAAAACCGGAAGCGGGACTGACAACTGCCAAGTTACGAATCTGGTTAATTAATGCGTGTTGAATCCCCACATTAAACACAGGCATCTGAAAATTGAGACCTTGCGACCATCCATTTTCAATAGCTCTTGGACTGATACCTGGGATACCGCCGCGCATATCAAAATGATAGGCAAATGTAGCTAATGCTTCAGCGGGAGATACGCCACCTAGAAGCATTTTTGTACCAGTGAGAGGTTCGACAACGCCAGTAACATTGCCAGCGTGTCTGATGTACACTTCAGATGCGGAAGTAACAGAAGTAGCGCCGAGACTCTTAAACCATTTTTCGACATAAGTTATTTCTTGTAACATTTTAGAAGTAGGTTTAGCACCACTTCTGGCAAGAGTTTCTGCTTCTGAAGCTTTGATGTCAAACAAGAGAGCGTTCCAGGAAAGGCGATCGTCAGAAATTACTCCTATATTTCCCTCATCTAAAATTACACCAGTTTCAGGTAAAAATAACTTAGTTCCTCTGAATGAATGGTAAGCTACCGATAAAGCGGGAGAGCGGATATCAATATAATCTCGACCAGCATAAAGAACTTTAAGATTGCCTCTAGGTTCCACCATTTCGCTTCTGAGTTGTTCTGCAAGTTTGGCATTATAACCAGCAGCGTGTAGCAGAAACTTTTGTGATTCTACATCGGCAATATTTGTGAAGCGTTTGAGATAGCTATATTCGATTTCTTTGAGTCTTCTAACGCTAAGTCCCTGTGTTTCAAAAATCACGCTGACGCAAAGTTCTGATTCCGGCAAACCGAAGGTTTCAAATCCTTTGAGTTTGCTCACACCAGCAGCTTGTGCTAATTCGGCATTCACAGTCGCATCGATAAATTGTTTGCCATAATATATAGTTCCTTTGGATGTAGTTATACTGATAATTTTTTGACCTTGTTTATTGACAGATGAAATAGCCACATTGCTGAGGAGCGCCACGCCAGCTTCGCTCAACATCTGCTTGAGAACTGTATTAGCTTTGCGCGGGTCGAGACCCACAATACTAACACCAGCTTTCTGCAAAAATTCTTTGTAAATTGCCGCAGGCGAACCAAAGGTATCTAAACCTAAAGAGTCTCGCAAACTTTTATCAATTTGACTGCGATCGAGATAAGCAAGTCCTCCTCTGACTAAATGTCCGCCAATACCTTGCTGTAAATTAGCTTTGGACATTAGTAACACTCGCGGATATTTTTTAGTACGACGGCGATATTCCCTGGCGGCAGATATAACGGCAAATACACCAGGAATTTCGTCACCAAATCCGATGACATCGTAGAAAGCTTCGTTGCTTGTCATCGTTGAATGACCTCTATTTTTAGTTCAATATTTAGTACTTACATTGCCGAAGTCATTCGATCGGGAAAATTTTTGTGCTAATCTTAGATCCTGGACATTAAATGAGCAGCAAGAGGAAATTTTGTGTTAAAGTATATGAATACGCATAAACTTTAATTTGAGGATAAAACAATGTTGGCAAAGTGCTATGCGATCGGCGATGAAGAATTAATGGAAATCATATCTTCAGGTAAGATAGATCCGTGTAGCATATAGTTTAAATTGTAAAGAAGCTACTGTGAGATACGAGATTATTTTTTCACCACAAGCCGAAGAAGATATCGCTAGACTCAAAGCAAGCGATCGCGCTAAAGCCTTCGATGCAATTGAAACCTACCTCAGATACGAACCACAGAAAACCAGTAAAAGCCGTATCAAGAGACTTCGAGAAATGGAAAGACCTCAGTACAGGCTACGGATTGATGACCTGCGAGTGTTTTATGATGTAAGCTACACTGATGAAAGTGGAACTGTAGAAGTTCTCTGTATTAGGGAGAAATCTGAGGCGATGGAATGGTTAGCCGAATATGGTAGGAGAGAAGAATGAAACAAGTATCGATCGAAGAAATAAAAAACGACCTCTCAGGCTATCTGCAAATAGCTGAGAAAGAAAGTGTTATCATTACTCGCGATGGACAACCTGTGGGAATTTTAATTGGTTTGGAGGATACTGAAGACTGGTGGGAAGAGTTGTTATTACGAGATCCGCGCTTTGAAGCAGAAGTTGCACAAGCACGTCAGAGTTTGAGGGAAGGCAAAGGTATTAGTATGGAGGAAATGAGAGCAAAATATGGTGTTTAAGTTAAAATTTCAGCTTGTCTCTACTCAACATTGTTCTTCATCGTCTTGTGTTAAAATTCGTACAACAATATTTGTATCAACTGCAATCATCCCACTGCTCCTCTACACCCTGACGAATAGCATCTTCTAAGTCATCGATGCTTTTAGGTTTTCCTTGATATTTCAAACACCCTGCCACATTCTCTAACTTAGTTTCCCTAAAAGGATTTTTCGGTTTTAAAAGAATGCCATCTCCCATATCAATTGCGATTAATTCTTGCCCTGCTTCCCAGCGATGAGCATCTCGCAAAGCTTTGGGAATAATGACTTGACCACTATTTGATAAGCGTGTGACTTCCATTGAACAAACATCTCAACGAGTAATAAATTTGTCAGATAAGCTATCTATCTCTTACATAGCCTTATCCCATTCCAACTGATGACTTAAACCATAAGTAATAAAATCTTCTTCTTTAGCTTTATCGTTTTTGCCAAAAATACCTAAGCTGTAAGGATTTTCTTGCAGGCGATCGCTCACTAATTCCTGTTCGATCTTGATTACTTCTTCTCTTGGCTTATCGGTTTTAAAGAAATCAACTACCAAAACAGTTCTTTCGTAATCGGTGTAATTATGCGGACAGTGAGGATAGCTGTGATCTAAAACCATAAATTCCCCTTCGTGCCAATATAATTTATCGTGGCATATTTTCATCGCTATATCTCCAGGCGGCACAATTAATCCTAGATAGCCGCGATTCATATGCGGATTATAGTTGACATGAAGTTTCACATCCAGACCTGGCATAAATGTCCCGAAATACACATTTCTGATAACATTGTCATTGTCTAAATTTGTTTCTTCTACAACCTGAGTTAACTTGGGAAAATATCGCGCTCTTAATTCCTGTGCTTTTGCCGATACATCCTCTGATTCATACTGAGGATATTCAATTTGATGAAATTGAATATATTTTTCGATCGGCATTCCTTGAAATAACACCCCAAAAGCCTTATACTTGGAATTGCCTTTCGTCTTAATCGTTTTATTTTTCGGCCCCATCACATCAAAAACAAACTGCAACTCTGACTCAGAAGCGTTTGAATTAAAGTAAGTAAACTCATCTCTAATGGCTTGCCAATTTTCTTGCAGCTTGTCCAGAAAAGGAAATTGCTTGGGGTCTAAATGATACTCGTTAAAAGTTGTCATTGTCTTATCTCCTTGCTGTACTTTAATTTAACCTGCTATAATTTCTAGCTAAAAGTTTTATTTTAGACAATCCGATCGATAATTAGTTTAACCGATCTTAGCAAGAGGTTCTGTGTCTGAAACTCCCGTTCTGGATAGAATTATTAAAAATGTCCGCGTAGTGCGTCCCCATTCATCATCTGTGGAGTCCCTGGATTTAGGAATCAGGGATGGGAAATTTACCCAAATTGCGCCGCAAATCAGCCCTGAGACGGCAAAAGAGGTGTTCGACGCGGAAAACTTGCTTGGTTTTCCAGGGGTAGTTGATGCCCATACGCATATCGGTATCTATCAACCGCTCGATCGAGATGCGATCGCAGAAAGCCAAGCCGCCGCAATGGGGGGCGTAACCACTACCCTCAATTATATCCGCACGGGTCAGTATTACCTGAATAAAGGTGGTTCTTACAAGGATTTTTTCCCAGAAGTTCTCGCTTTATCAGAGGGCAACTTTTTTGTCGATTATGGCTATCATATCGCGCCAATTAGTCCTCAACATATCGATGAAATGCAGTGGTTATTCGAGGAACATGGGGTTGCTTCCTTCAAAATTTTTATGTTTTATGGCGGTTATGGTTTGCACGGTCTTTCCGACCAACAGAATTTATTTCTAATGATTAATAAGGACGATCGCTACGATTTAGCTCACTTTGAATTTATCATGCGTGGGTTGACTAAACTGCGCGAAAAATACCCCACGATGCAGGATAGAATCAGCCTGAGTTTGCATTGTGAAATGGCTGATATTCTCAATGCTTATACCAAAATCGTACAGCAAGATTCCACCCTCACCGGACTAACTGCTTATAGTGCTGCCCGTCCTCCCCACTCCGAAGGTTTAGCAATCTGTATTGCCTCTTATTTGGCGCACGAAACTAACTGTATCAACATCAATTTGTTGCATCTCAGTTCCCGCAAAGCAGTCGAAGCAGCTTTGATGATGCAAACAACTTTTCCCCATGTTAACTTTAAGCGAGAAGTCACAGTCGGTCATCTACTTTTAGATGTAAATGCTGCTACAGGTAAATGGGCAAAAGTTAATCCTCCCATTCGACCTAGAGAGGATGTAGAATATTTATGGAATGCCGTATTGCAGGATAAAATAGATTGGATTGTCAGCGATCACGCCTGCTGTTCGGCAGAACAAAAAGCGAGTTTGAGAGATCCAGATAATATTTGGTTAGCTAAATCTGGTTTTGGCGGTACAGAATATTTGCTTTCCGGAGTTATTAGTGAAGGAAGCAAACGCGGACTGTCTTACAACCAAATTGCCAAGCTACTTTGTTGGAATCCCGCGCAAAGATTTGGCGTGTTGCAAAAAGGCGATATTGCGGTTGGATATGATGCCGATTTGGTGTTAGTAGATCCCCACGAAACATTTGTTGTTCGTGCTGCTGAATCGCTTTCCCAACAAGGCTATACTCCTTTTGAAGGTATGGAGTTAACGGGAAGAGTTAAAAGCACGTTCTTGCGGGGGGATTTGATTTACGATCGCGGACAGATATTAGGTTCGCCGCAAGGGCGTTATTTGAAGCGAAATCAACCTACTTAGGGTTTTTCTTATTATCTCGCGTCTCAGTAAACATCATCGTGAGAACCAAGGGTATGTAATAATATCGCTTCTTCTTGCGATTCTGTATGCGGTACAAATTCAAATATTATCCGGTTGCTATAATCAATAGAACATGACCACGTACCAGACAAATCTCCTTTGAGTTTATGAGTTCCTAAACTAGAGTGAAACGGATCTTCAGCTATTTGTTGTAATGTGCTTTCAACCAGAATTCGTAGTTGTGGATTTCGACGCGATATGCGTTTGAAATCTCGAATGAATCGCGAACTCCACAGCAATCGCATCAATTATCCAACTCCTTTAAAAGATCCGCAACCGAACCACTACGTACTTTTCCTTCAGCATACTCTTGACGCGATTCTGCAACCGCCTGTAATATTTCA
>NZ_JACJUP010000146.1:0-9058 GCF_014748295.1 Planktothrix sp. FACHB-1355
AGCGCTATTTGCTGATAGCTTAATTATTCTAGCCTCGAAGATAGTTCCAACAACGTGCTTGCCATCCAAAACAGTATATTGTATTGATATCGGAGACTTCATATTGAATAATTCGCCTTGACTTTCAGGCAAAAATAGGTTATATTTTCCAGATATCCCGCATACATCATAAAGAGTAATTGGTTTTTGAATTCCCTTTGGTTCTACCTGCATTCGATCGTTGAATTTGATGATGTCACCTGCTTCTTCTAAGGTGAATTCGGAAATCAGAATTTGACCTCCAACCGTATAAGATTCGATGCGCCCAGTTAGATTGACATGGTTACCTACTACACCATACTTGGCGCGTTTTTGGGAACCGATATTTCCGACTACCACTTCGCCTGTGTTAATACCGATGCCCATTTCTAGTTTGGGTATACCCAAGCGTTTTATGCGTTGATTAACTTTATCCATTGCTAACTGCATAGCTATGGCACAGGCAACGGATCTTTGAGCGTCATCTTCTCTTTGAGTTGGCGCACCAAAGATAACCAAAATAGCATCGCCAATGAACTCATCAATAGTTCCTTCAAAATGGGTAATTACATCTACCATTGCCTCCAAGTAGATGTTTAAAAAGTAAACAACTTTTTCGGGTGCAAATCGTTCGGATACAGCTGAAAATCCTCTCAAGTCAGACATCAAAATAGTTACCTTCCGCCTTTCCCCTCCCAATTTCAGTCCTTCGGGAGTTTCTAGTATGCGTGCTACTACTTCATCTGTAAGATAGCGGGAAAATGTCTGACGAATATATGCTGCGCTTACAGCTAAATAAGCGACGATCGCAATTGCAGAAAATGTTAGAGCCATTCCTGATGGAACTAGGGGAACCCACCAACCAAATAGGAAGAGAAGATAAGAACCACCGATTAAAATTCCGCCAGCAAGTAAAATACTGGCAGCTGTCCAAGGGAATAATTTTGTATGAGTTTTCCTATGTCGTAATTTCCAACTCAAGGTAGCACCAAGCGCCGACCAGCCGAATGTCCACAAATAAGCCAGGGGTGCATCCCAAACTTTGATTAGGGGGCGCTTGTCTAATACCGAACTTAAAATTTGGCTGGTTAAATTGGCATGAATTTCTACTCCAGTAGTGGGCAGACGATTCTTGACTAGACCCGTGTAGGGAGTGTAAAATTCGTCTTTGAGGCTAGCTGCGGTTGCGCCAATCAAAACGATGCGATCGCGCATCAAGTCTGGCGGTATTCTATCCTCAATAACATCGGTCATTGAGACAGTGCGAAAACTTTTGGCTGGCCCGCGAAAGTTCAACAATACTTGGTAGCCACCATCATCGGCTCGCACATAAGCGCCGTTATTGCTTTTAAAACGAGTAAATACGGTATCGCCTATTTTTATATAATTGTCTTTTGTAAAATCATGAGTAATATTCTTTTGTTTTAGGTAAATTAAAGCCAGTTTTAGCCCCAAAGTTTCTACTTTTTTACCATCTGAAGTGTAGAAAAACAGCAAGCCTCTCCGAATTTTGCCATCTTCATCTAACACCAGATCGGCAGCAGCCACTTGACCTCTTACTTTGAGTGCTGGCGGTGGGGCGACGGCAGAAGTTTTATCCTCCACTTTGTTGCCATCAATAGCAATAAAATTCGGTTTTTTTTCAATGCCTATCAAGTTTGGCGTCGTCTCGAATATTTTTACTAATTCTTGATGACCGGGGTTGACTACCAAATCTCGATATAAGTCCAGGCCGATCGCGCTCGGCTGCTGTTTCTTGATTTTCTGGAGCAACTTAGCAAGGACAGCATCGGGAGCGGGCCACTGTCCTACTTTTTGGATATCGAGTTCATTAATACCAACAATGACAATGCGCGAGTCGGTAGGCTCCAAAGGACGCCAACGAAAAAATTGATTTAGAGCCGTCCACTCCAACGGTTGCAGCCATCCTAAAAAATGCAGAAAAAACACAAAACCTGTAACGCTAGGGGTTGTAATTAATACTGCACGCCATTCCCAAATGTTCTGTTTGATGCCTTTCCATTTGCTCATTGGTATCTCTAAATTATGGCAAGTTGTTGTAAAAGAGTCAGCGGTATAACGCAAGTCATCCAGAGCGATCGCTATGGGCGATCGTCAAGTAACTTTTACTATACTTATTGCATTCCTTGCCATCTTCTCATCTGTCTTAGCGCTTAATTTTCCGATCCATTCTCTATACTCCAGGTATTAGCCCAAACCCAAAATCCGCAGCAAGCAGAAGCCGATCGCCTGTGCGACGCCATCTGTGTTGACTTTTATTTTAAGTGCTTGAACACTTAGATCGGAAAATGAATTACAATAACGTTACGAGCTTACTAGCTTGAATTAGGAGATTTGCTGTATTTACAAATATCCCATTCTATATCAATTTCATAAAAGCATTCACCGCATCATATTGGTCTGCCATTCGCGAATAAAACTCTAGCGATCGCAAATCCAATTCCGGCAAAAGTTCACTTTTACTCACCAACTCATATCCCGTTTCACGCAAGCAATAAACCGAAATTACACCATCCTCCCAAAACCAAACTTCTCGCACTCCCACTCGACGATAAATTTCGAGGATATCAATTCCCCCGCTCGTTACTATCACTTCAATTGCTAAATCTGGAACTGACTTGCGCGTACCCAAACAATAAGACTCATCCGGTTCTTTCCTTGCACCCAATTCTTTCATTCCAATCGTCGTACTACCCCGCGCATAAAAACGGATGTTTTTCATCCGCATATAAATCTCTAACAACTGGCATAAAGTTTTTTTAGGTTCTTCATGATCCTCAGATAAGGGAGCCATAATTTCTAAACACCCATCTAAATAAGTTAAGCGTGCGCCTGTTCCTGACAAATCTACATCTAACTTTTCCAGAGTCTCCCATGTGACGTTTGAGAGGAAGACTCCACTTGTAACCAATCCCGCTTTAGAAGTGGCGATAACCATCTGAGTCACCTTTCGCGATCGCTTTTCCATCATACATAACTTCAAAGAGTGGTGACTATTTCGACAAGCTAAAGAATTAAGGATGTCATTTTCTGAGTTGATTTGCAAGTTTGAAGGCTTTAACTGAATTTATCAAATATTTCTCGCTCCTGATTACACTGCAACTGTGGTATAATTATTAGTTATGCTTGAAATCTTCGGTAACAAGGTAAGCTTAACATTGCAAATGAAGTACATTAACGATCCCAAAATTGCTTCTGATGCTGCAAAATCTGAATCTACATCAGCGGAAGATTTAGAGCTTCTTGCCTCATCACAACACATTTTTGTCCGTGAAGCTGTTGCCGAGAATCCGCATACTCCTGCTAATACGCTGAAAGCTTTATTTCCCTCTTCATTAGAAACGGATAACAATGTTCGGATTGCACTAGCAGTAGTTAAAAATTCAGTACATGGTAATGAGTTTCTTCTCACCACCGCCTCTATGGTGCGAAGTAATCTGTCACTCTTTGAGCCTCGTAACTGCTATCCCATGATGCTGATTGAAGCGATTGCCTCACATCCCCAAGTAACGATCGATAAAATATCTCCGTTACTCGACCCCACTTCCATACCACGTCATATACGCGATCGGATTGCGCGAATTGCTATACAAGAAGAACTTCTCATCAAGTTATCTCAAGACCCAGCACAAACAGTTCGCTCCAGAGCCACCAAACGTATTGCAATGCTGAAGACAGAGAGTTTATAAAATAAATAGTTCCTATTAGCGTTCAGTTTTCTAAACCTAAACCGAATTCATTAAATATTTCTCGATATTGGTGTTATAGTCAAACAGGGCTATAATTATTATTGAAGCTCGCTCTCGTTCAAAATTATGTAAAACAGTAGAATACGTTGACGATCTCATCGATTCAAATGCAAGCTGTCATAGAAGTACCTTATTATGAGGATGACTTTCTTTGCCCTTGGGAAACTCCAGAATTTAAACCATTTTCAAAGATCCGTTTATGTGGAGAAATGGGCTATCCTCAAATTGGATTAGTCTTTGCACAACTGGCTAAATACAACCAAATAGAACTAACAGGCGACAGACAAACTATTTTGAGGCAAATCCTGAAAGCGAAGACTTTAGTTTTGCCAGGTGGAATACAGGTTGTCTGCAAGAAGCGGGGTACTATTTCCCCAAGCTGTTGTTGTGGACTTGAAGGCTGGCGCGAATGGATAGATGTATTGAAAACAGGTGTGTCGCCTTGGTTGGGACACGATCCGAGTCCGTGGATTGAGATAACGGGTGATGTACTTCGTGTTTGGTCAGATGGTGGCATAATGCAAGTCAACAATGCCTTTTACATTGATATTTCACGTACTCATTTTGAGGAATCACTGATACTTGTAGAACAAGATCTTCAGGGGTTTTTGTTTTCTATTGAAAGTTGGGCGCAAGAAATCGGATTTGTAGAGTCTAGGGAATTAGTTCAGAAATTTGATGAGTGTTTTAGTATTAGGAAAAGATGGAGATATTAGAGGCAAGTCGTCCCAGTTGAAATTGCGAACTTGCTGCTTGGGTTTCCTAACTCGCTACTTGCAAGAAGTTACTCGATCGCACTTCCATACCACGTCATCTACGCGATCGAAACTGGTACAGATAAACCCGGTTTCTTCAAGAAACCGGGTTTATAACCCATCTTATAGAAACTCGACTTCTCACACTAACGACAAAACTTTTCCACACAACCGACAAAAATTTCCACTCCCATCCCCAACGCTGTCTCATCAAAATCAAAGCGAGGATGATGGTGCGGATAAGCTAAATTTAGATTGGGATTGGCAGAACCTAAAAAGAAATAACAACCCGGTACTGCTTGCAGAAAGAATGACATATCTTCCGCACCCATTGTTTGACAATTTGGCACCACACCCAAAGGAGTTTCTACTACCTCTAAGGCGACCGATCGCACTAACTCAGCTATCCCAGGATCGTTAATCGTAGCTGGATATTGCCGCCAATAATTCCAATCGTACTTCGCGCCGTGACTTTGGCAAACTCCGGCAATAATTTGTTCGATTCGTTTTGGTAAAAACTCTCCCAAAGTTGGGTTAAAATATCGTACCGTGCCACCTATTTTCGCCGTATCTGCTATCACGTTAATTGCAGTTCCGGCATGAAATTCTCCCACCGTTACTACCGCTGACTCGATCGGATCGACATTGCGCGATACGATCGTCTGCAACGCATTCACGATTTGGCTGGCGACGACGATCGAATCGATCGTTTGATGCGGTATCGCACCATGTCCGCCTTTACCCATAATCGTGCATCGAAAACCCTCGGTCGCCGCCATCAATGCGCCACTACGAACGCCTACCCTACCAACGGGTAGCTGGTTCCACAAGTGAAGGCCAATTATAGCATTAACATCGGGATTTGTCAATACTCCCGCTTCGATCATCGGTTTTGCGCCCCCCGGCCCTTCTTCTGCGGGTTGGAAGATAATTTTTACAGTACCGGCGAAGTCATCGCGATGTTGAGAAAGATAATAAGCTGTTCCCAGTGCGATCGCGGTATGTCCGTCGTGACCGCAGGCGTGCATTACCCCATCGTGCTGGGATTTGTAGGGTACATCGTTCTCTTCCTGAATTGGCAAAGCATCCATATCTGCCCGAATTGCCAGCACCGGTCCCGGTTGACGCCCCGCAATGGTCGCCACAATACCCGTTTGGGCGACTCCAGTTTGGCGATCGATTCCCCATTCCTGTAGTTTCTTCGCGACAAATTCAGAAGTCAACTTCTCCCGGAAACCGAGTTCGGGACGTTGATGCAAGTTTCTGCGCCATTCTACAAGGCTATTTTGCAATCCGCGAATTTCTAAGCGGATGCGGGATAAGTCTACGGAAGGAGAACTCAGGAAAGTGGAAATCATTTTTCAAACTTTGACAGGTGCGCTCGTTTCAAGGATACTAGATTTTTGCCCAGGACTTACGCACGACCATCCGAGAAACCGGGTTTCTGGGTAGAACTGTAGTTCCCTAGCGACGATTTTTCAGAGAAACCGGGTTTCTTTGCGAAAATTGCAGTGCGGACGAGAGTTTGTCTAGCTACAGACTTTAGTCTGTCGGCGTTGTTGGCACACTTCTCCCCAAGATCTGCCACAATTTCACTCCTGCAAACACACCCAAAACTGCCAATAAAACAACAGTAAAAATCGGCACGATTATTCCCAAAACTGACAAAATAATCGAAGTTGCTAACTCAACTGTTGCCAACAATGGATTAGCAACTCCCCCAGTCGTTCCCGTTGAAACAAAGCGGGTAATATTAGTTAACGCTTCCACAATTCCAGCAGAACCACCGCCTGCGATAATGGCGACACTCCATTGCAGCAACGGATCGACATGAGAAAAGAACGAGGCGGTGATAGTAGTGCCAGTGGCGATCGCAATCGGTGTAGCCAGCAAATCCAATACGTGATCTACCCAGGGAATATAATATCCCAAAACTTCGATACCAGTCGCGATCGCAAACGCTGTCAGCGCCTCATAAGTGCCAATCCACTCAAAGCCTGGGGATAGGGTCAAATGCCCGGAAAGTGCGGCCATACTCATCACCAAAGGCGGTACAAATACGCGAAATCCGCACGCCGCACTCAAACTAATGCCAATGCAAATTCCTAATAAAATATCCATACGCTTTTTTACCTTTACCCCCTATTCTTAACCTTGCCTAATTGCCAGGTGGCTCTACATCCAACCGCCGACATAGTTAGATGAAGTAATGAGTAATGAGTAAAGAGTAATTACGAGTCTGTACCTATCAATTTAATCCCAACGAAAGAGTAAAACTAAATACTAAATTGCTAAAACCTTTAGCAGTAACAAAGAGGATATCACCTATGACTAACCAGCAAAATCGAGTATTGCCAGAAGATCCCAGAGAAGCGGAACCTGGAAGGGGTGCGCCCGGTAACAACCACTATGGAGTGCAATTGTCGGAAAATGTATTGGGGGTCAACGCTCCGGATGCAGAAATTCCATCTAATGTAGATGTAGACCTCAATATCAAGCAAGTTGAGGCAGCCAGAGACCAAGAAGAAGATAGCGACCTAGATACTACTGCTGGCTACGTTATCGATGAATCTGGGCGTCTCGACAACTTTGCCATTGAGCCTCCTATGTACGTAGAAGAGCGCTAAAATGCGATCGCGGCTGGGAGAGCTTTGGAGCGATCGGCCTCCCAGCTGTAAAAAAGATAAAGTTTTAATTAGTACAGCACCGCAGAAATAACCCACCCTACAATTAAATAAGTTTTGACGATCGCCACAACAACGCGAGAGCCCAATTTGGGTTATTCTAGCAACTGCGCTTCCATATTAATCTTATATTCAAGTAATTTAAAATTGGTAATGTCGTGAACGGTAATCAAACAACCATCTCCAAATTTTACAGCCATCAAGCGATACCATATCTGAAGGTTATCCTTTTTCCAATAAAATTCTCGCTCGATCGTTGCTCCCCTCTCAACTACTTTTACAAGTGAATCAAACAGGGTGGGATTAAGTTGATTGAGCAATTTTTTCAGGGTAAACTTCTCCATGAGGTCGGTTCGTTGTTGGCCAAATAACTTAGCAAAGACGGGATTCACCACCAAACACTGAAAATCGCTAATTTCTTCAGTTATGGGATCTCTTACCGCTTCCCAAGCGGCAATACCATCTTGAGAGCTATTTAATAACCTGGCAAGTAAAGCGCGAGATTGGTAGAGAATTTCTACGGTTTGTTGATGTTGTTGGATTTGTTCTCTCAACTGGCGTTTTTGTTGTTGGATAGTCAGTTGATTTTGAATCCTGGCTATAACTTCTTCTGGTTGAAAAGGTTTGGTGATATAATCAACTCCACCTACTTTAAAGGCTTTTACTTTATCCATAACTTCGTCTAGCGCACTTAAGAAAATTATCGGAATTTCTGAGGTAGTTTCATCGGCTTTTAGGGCTTGGCAAACTTTATATCCATCCATTTCTGGCATTTTAATATCCAGTAAAATGATATCTGGTGGGTTATTGCCGATCGATCTTAATGCCATCTGACTGTTGGTGACACTGCGAACTTTATAACCGCGTTTGGTTAATACGTATGTTAAAAAAAGCAGGTTTTCACTGGGATCGTCAACAATTAAGATATTGCCTTTGGAACCTGAACTTTCATCAGTGTGGTTTTCTGCTATTTCTTCTTCCAGGAAACAAGGTATCGGGGAAAGCGTTTCTATTACCAACCGAAGGTTATTTTTGGTGATTTTTTCCCCAAAAACGTCTGAAAGGCGCTGCCATAACAGGGAGGCCAAATCTTTAATATAACCGATGCTGAGAAATAAGCTTTCGGCAACTTTGGTGTAAGTTTCGTTGTCCCAAGCAGCTTTGAGAATTTCTTTTTCTGGAAGAGTCAATTGTTTCCCTGTTTTCGATTTTAGGGTAGCTTCTATAAGTTGCAGTGCTTCTTCGCTTGTCATGGTTGACTTAGTATTTTTTTTGCAGACTATTTGTATTTGCATATTGTCACTCAACTTAATTTGTTATCAATAGGCTGGCATCGTTGAAGTTCATCACTTGTGCGATCGCACCCTACTCCCTAGCAGGAAGTAAACTTTATTGATGCTTACCTGCAATAGCTCAGTAAAAACACTGTATTTAGTTTCCACTATCTAACAGGATTGCACCACTCAAGTTTTGCATTTTAAGATCTCAAGTTAAAATTGGCCGGGATTAAGGAATTAAACTCCCGATTGGTTAGCTTTTGGGCTTTGTTAAGTTTTTTCTTCGATAACGGCTAAATTGCTTAACTTGATAAACTTTCTCTTATCTTGCGAAGCGATCGTCTTAAGTTGATATTTTGACAGCCTCAACACCAACTCCCAGATGTGTGGGGGGAAGCCTTATTTAGTAGGCATTTGGGAATTCAATAATTTTTACCTATGGTCATAAGTACGGGAGAATCGCCAAGATAAGCAAGGTTCTGCTTTCTCAGGTGTAAGCCCAGGCTTGTTTAATCCCGCTTCTGAAATTAAAACAGTAAATCTAGGCAAATGTA
>NZ_JACJUP010000147.1:0-9127 GCF_014748295.1 Planktothrix sp. FACHB-1355
GCGACGACAAAATTCAAACCCATCCATTCCCGGCATCATAATATCAGAAATGACCAAATCGGGGGGATTTTTGGCAAAAGCTGCCAACCCTTGCTCGGCGGAATCTGCATTTTCCACTACGTATCCTTGTTTTTCCAGATAGTCCGACAATACGGTGCGTAAGATTTTATCGTCATCCACGACCAAAATGCGCTTCATCAAGACCTCCGAGAAACCACATCCCCTTGTAGGTTAAAAGCAATAGGAGCGGTTGTTTCACCTTTTGCTAACCAGACCCTCTGACCGAGCGCTCGCCAAAAAAAGGTGACAAAATCGCGATTTAGGCAGTTTTGTGCGCGGAGTCTCCGTATTCCTACCATATTTTCAGCAAAATACCCGAACCAAATTTACTTTGCCTAACGAGCCTTTGCTGATGGAAGATGCTCCCCAGCAACATCGCTAAAGCCTAAAGCAATTGCGATCGCGAAAATAATACACCGATAGCCTATCCTAAAAGTCACTTTTATAGTTTTTTAAGTACAAATCGAAACAGATCTACAAAGACGAAAGAGAATAAAAAAACTTTGCCATTAGCGTTTTACCGTTTCCCCTTTAACTATTGCAGCTAGATTTATTGGCAAAAAAGTTTATAACGAGCTGCTATGGCGCAAAATATCTGATAGCTTGATAAGGCTTACTGGCAAGATTAAAATTTTATCTGATTATTCCCGCCGCCTAGCTACCAGGAGCTGCTACCAGTATGTACAAACAGATAAGTCCTCCAGACACCGGGTCTAAGATCGCCTTTGAAAACGGCGAACCCATCGTTCCCGATAACCCAATTATTCCCTATATTCGCGGAGACGGGACAGGCGTGGACATTTGGCCTGCCACTCAAAAGACGATCGACGCCGCCGTCCAATTTGCCTATGGTGGCAAGCGTCAAATCAGCTGGTTTAAAGTATACGCCGGCGATGAAGCCTGTGAAAAGTACGGCACTTATGAGTATTTGCCTCAAGACACCCTCCAGGCGATCGAAGAATACGGTATTGCCATCAAAGGCCCACTGACAACCCCGATTGGGGGTGGTATTCGTTCTTTAAACGTGGCATTGCGACAAATCTTTGACCTTTACGCTTGTATCCGTCCATGTCGCTACTACGCAGGCACCCCGTCACCTCACAAAAATCCAGAAAAACTGGATGTCATTGTTTATCGGGAAAATACAGAAGATATTTACCTGGGCATTGAGTGGCGGCAAGGTAGCGAGATTGGTGATAAACTGATTCACTTGCTCAATCACGAACTGATCCCAGCTACTCCGGAACACGGCAAAAAACAGATTCCCCTCGACTCCGGTATTGGCATCAAACCAATCAGCAAAACAGGTTCCCAGCGCCTTGTCCGCCGTGCGATCAAGCACGCCTTGCGATTGCCCAAGCATAAGCAGATGGTGACTTTGGTGCATAAGGGCAATATCATGAAATACACCGAAGGTGCGTTTCGCGACTGGGGTTACGAGTTAGCAACTGCGGAATTTCGAGCTGAGTGCGTCACTGAACGGGAATCCTGGATTCTCAGTAACAAGGAGAAGAAAGCCGATATCTCCCTAGAAGAGAATGCCCGTCAAATCGAGCCTGGGTACGACTCTTTAACGCCGGAAAAGCAAGCTGCCATCTGCCGGGAAGTAGAAAATGTGCTTAACTCTATTTGGGAAACTCACGGGAACGGACAGTGGAAAAATAAGATAATGGTGAACGATCGCATCGCCGATAGCATTTTCCAACAAATTCAGACCCGCCCGGATGAGTACTCCATCCTAGCTACCATGAACCTCAATGGCGATTATTTATCCGATGCCGCAGCTGCTATTGTCGGTGGTCTGGGCATGGGGCCTGGAGCTAATATTGGCGATAAATGTGCTATTTTCGAGGCGACTCACGGCACCGCACCCAAACACGCCGGTTTGGATCGAATTAACCCAGGTTCGCTGATTCTATCCGCCGTTATGATGCTGGAGTACATGGGTTGGCAAGAAGCAGCTGACTTAATCAAAAAGGGTATTGGGGATGCGATCGCCAACCGCGAGGTAACATACGACTTAGCTCGATTGATGGAACCCCCAGTAGAGCCGCCCCTGAAGTGTTCTGAATTTGCCGAAGCAGTGATTGAACACTTTAAATAAGGGCGTCGGGGAAGTCAAAAGTCAATCGTAAATAGGGACGAGAGAGAGGAAGAGGAAAGAAATTCCTAATTTTGACTTTTGACTTTTGACTTTTGACTTTTGACTTTTGACTTCCCCACTCCCCCACTTAAGGATTTGAGAACGAATTTATCTCTCCCCCACCGATGTGTCTGCCTGGAATCGGACGGGGGACTGAGAAATTAGGCGACTGTTGCAATTGAGACGGTTGAGTAACGGAATTGCCCAAATTAGAGTTAAATCCTGGGTTAGAGAAACCGTTTGCCGGGGCAGTATTCTGGAATGGAGATTGCCCCAAATTGCTGGGTGTTGCAGGTGCCAGACCGGGATTTACCTGTACCGCTGAGGGTACGCCCGGTAATGCTTGGGGTGGATTCAAGTATGTATAAGAATTGGAAGAAGTTGCACCGCCAGCAGACGGGGAATTATAACCGTAGCCAGTTGTACCGGGAACGGGCGATACTTGCCCATAGCCTTGTCCTGGTAATTGTGAAGTTGGTTGTGTAAGAGTTTGGTTAACTGTGGGGTTTTGCCCTAAATTACCTGGCGATGCTTGAGATGGCGAGGTTGCGCCGGTTCTACTGCTTGCCTCTGGGCTGTCCAATCCTGACTGCAAAGGATTTTGGATAGTTGATTTGCTGGCTGTTCCCTGGCGGTCTAAAGCTGATTGCAAGGGGCTCACGGATACCCCAGCCGGAGTTTGAATAGATGATTTACTGCCATTACCCAAGCGGTCTAATGCTGACTGTAAAGGACTCACTGACGGTAAAGTGGCATTTTGTTTCTGGGTGGTCGGCAAATTCAGCTTATCGGCAGAATTAGCTGCGCTGCCTACGCCTAAGTTAGAAGATGGGGGAGTAAAGGAATTTCCGGAAACAACTGTGCTGCTGTTTGAGCTAGATTCTGACTTGAGAGCAAAGGGATTGGCAGTTGTAGGCTGTGCTGTTAACTTCTCTGTCGCCGATGAGTCAGATGATTTTTCGGCATTAATAGCCGCTTCTTTCTGTTTCATAAACTCATCAAATAACCCTAGCTCTGTTTCGTCTTCTTCTGGAGTAAGTTGGAGAGGCTCGGAATCACTAATTTCCTTCTGTAGCACAGAAAGATTATCAATGTCAACCCCAATTGCTTTGTCTTCATCAGAAAGAGTTTGCTCGTCCGCAGTGGCATTGCTGGGAGTTGGAGTTTCTGCTTCCTGGTTAAGGGCTAGCCACTCAGGGTGGTTGAAGTAGGCCCAAGTAAAGAAACCTACCAGAGATAGAAATGCGATCGTCACCCAAACTATAGGCTGGGTTAAAGGGCGTAGCCTAGCTTTCAAATAGCGGAGCGCAGCCGGGGGCCGATGAGAAGATGACATAGCAGGAGTGCAGCTTAACTTGGCACGAGTAGGTGAATGCTTTTACCGCTAGGATAGCTTCGATCGCAGGCAAACTTCCTTGATGTTTGCAAAAATTTTGCTCTCCAAATTGACGATCGCTATTTCCTGTCACCGAGAGATTCGCAACAGCAGCCAAGTGCCCATTCCCAAACCGAACAAGTTGGGTAACCAAGCTGCCATCCACGGTGATAGGAAGCCGCTCATCCCCAGAGCGTCGCCCATCGTCCGCAACAAGTAGTAAGCAAAAATAATCAATACGCTGATGCCAAATCCTGTCGCTCTGTTCGTCCTTTGCGGTCTGGTTCCCATAACTGCCCCTACCAAGCCGAAGACAAGGCAAGCAAAAGGTAAGGCGATTTTTTGTTGGAGGCGAATATTCAATTTGCGGATTTCCTTGTAGTCACCGCTAGGTTTGATTAACTTTATCTGCTCCTGAACTTGTGCGATGTTCATTTCGTCAGCTTTCGGTCTTTTTTTAGCAAAATCTAAGGGAGCGCGGGGTAGTTGCAATTGGTGATGTTCAAACCGCAAAATGTTGCGATAGGAACTATCAGGAGATATAAGGTAGATAGTGCCGTTGAAGAAATCCCAGGTATTTTCTACTGTATTCCACTGAGCAGATTCCGAGACGACAATTTGATTAACGCCGGTACGAGAGCGGTCTACTATAGTAATATTTTTCATGACTTCGCCATCGAACTGTTCTGCATAAAATAAGCGTTTTAATACTTCTAGTTTTTCTCCGTTCGCTTGTTCAACTTCGCCAAATTCTGGATAAATAATATTGTTTTCCTGAAAATCTTTCCTGTCCTGTTTCAGAGCTATATCTAGAGTTAACTCCGCTTGGTAATTAGCTGCGGGTACAACCAATTCGTTAAAAGTAAAGGCGATGCCCGTGACAACAAAACTCATAAATATGGCCGGCAAAATCAGCCGATAGGCGCTCACACCACAGCTGCGTAGCGCAATTAGTTCGCTGTCACCAGAGAGACGACTGTAGGCTAGCAAGGTGGCGAGCAACATGGATGCAGGTAAGGAAAAAGCGATGAAGAAGGGCATTTTTAACACAAAAACTTTTAACGCCGTGGACAGCGGTAACCCTGCTTCTGTAACTTTCCGAACCAGATCGAGAGAGCCGATCGCCACTGCTACAGACGAAAACAGCGCTGAGCCAAACAAAAATGGTGCTATCAGTTCGCCCATCAGGTAGCGATCCATAATTGAGATACCGAAAGTCAGCGATCTCAGTGGATTGAAATATTGAGTGACGGTTTTCATAATTTACGAAGGGTATAGGGTATAGAAAATAGATGATTTCTCAAAGGGAGTGGGAGTGGGGGAGTGGGCGAAGTCAAAAGTCAAAAGTCAATCATTCAAAATTCCTCTTCCCTTTTCCTTTTTCCCTTTCGCTCTCCCTCTTCTTTTTGACTTTTAGATCGCCCGTGGCTAACCCACCCTACATTTAAATAAAATTCTATTATCACCATAGAAACCGGATTGCCTGCTATATTTGAAAGTTATCGCCGAGGTAGTACTGCCGCACAAGCGGATTGTTGTAGAGTTCGTCAGCACTGCCAGAGGCGAGGATTTGCCCATCTCGCATAATGTAGGCTCGGTCTGTGATTGCCAAAGTTTCCCGGACGTTGTGATCTGTGATTAAGATTCCCATTTGCCGATCGCGCAATTGGGCTACCATTTGCTGAATTTCTGCTACAGCTATCGGGTCAACACCGGCGAAGGGTTCGTCCAAAAACAAAAATTTTGGCCCTTCTCGCCCGGATGCCAAAGCTCTTGCCAGTTCGGTTCGCCTTCTCTCTCCCCCAGAAACTTGAATTCCTTTGGTGTAGGCAACTCTTTCCAAGCGAAACTCGCGCAATAATTCTTCCAGACGCTGCTTGCGTTCTCTTCGAGGCACTTGGGTTTGCTCTAGAACTAAGAGAATATTTTCCCGCACGCTGAGGTTGCGAAAAATGCTGGCTTCTTGAGCGAGATAACCAATACCCAAATTTGCGCGTCGGTGCATTGGCATTTCGGTAATGTCCAGGTCGTCGAGCCAAACTTTACCTTGATTTGGTTTGTCTAGACCTGTGGCGATATAAAATGTTGTCGTTTTACCGGCACCGTTGGGCCCCAGCAACCCCACTACTTCTCCTCTAGCAACGGAGAGGTTGACGCGATTGACGATCGCTCGCTTGCCATAATACTTGTGTATATTTTCCAAGACTATTTTCACTTCGGCGCTCTCC
Source organism: Planktothrix sp. FACHB-1355 (assembly GCF_014748295.1). NCBI lineage: Bacteria > Bacillati > Cyanobacteriota > Cyanophyceae > Oscillatoriales > Microcoleaceae > Planktothrix > Planktothrix sp. FACHB-1355. Next base: position 5,807 of record NZ_JACJUP010000147.1, read on the forward strand.
CCACAGTGGTGCTGGGTCGGAAAATTGGTCTTGATTTTAGCACTCGATCGCGAAAGTCAAAAGTCAAAAGTCAAAAGTCAAAATCCTTTGACCGTCTCGGATTTAACTTGTTTCGATCTGGTGGGTTACTTCTGCCGTGCGGCACTGGCGTTAGTAAGATGGTTATCTTTGGGGGGGTCTGGGCGCAGATGTCCCTGGCAATTGGGTGGAAGGGTTGGGGTCGTTAATAATATAGATGGATTCCACTTGCCGATTCGGTTGAGGTTGAGCGATAAATCGACCTTCATCGATCAGGTAGATGACTTGTTCGCCGCGAATGCTGTTGCCTTGCTGCAATATATAAACGTTGCCTGTGAGTACGATGCGCCTTTCTTTGGTGAAGTATTGGGCTTGGGCGGCTGTAGCCTGAATTTGGCGGGCGGGGTAGAAAAGTTGCACGTTACCCCGCGCTGTCACCACTCCAGTTTGTTGATTGGCTTCTTGAATGTCGGCGCGAACAGTGAGGGCGCGACCGTCACCGGGGTTTTGGGCTTTGGCGCTTTGAGGTTGGGGGAAAAGGGCGATCGCAATTACGATCGAAGCAGCTGGAACCGTTAAGCCTATCCCAAGGCGACGCAACCAGAATTCAGGTAATCGAGCGGCAGGCATCATGAATCGTGCAAGCTGAGGAAGTTGATTTGTTTGCGGGACAATAGTTATGACTGAAAAGTTATTCCTATAGTTCTCTAGGTAGTTTAACCTGTCCTGTCAACTGCGAATCTATAAATTACGTGGGACGATGCTGCCAAAAGCGATTACCCATTAATGAGGTATGTGGAAATTACCACATATATAAAAAATTCCAGCTTTTGAGTCAGTAACGATCGTGCCTTTTACTGAACCAATTTTCTAGACAGCTACAAAGTAGTTGGCGCTGAGACTTAGGCCGCTGGAACCTTGAACGATCGCAATCAGTTCGGGAAGACTTTCGCTCAGGAAGATGGCTGTACCCGCAGCTAAACCGGTCGGTGACTCTGCCAAACTGTAACTGGACTTAGAGCCGGACAGTTGGATGGTGTCTTCCAAAGCATTGAAGTCAGTAATTAGGGCGTAGTCGCCGATACCGGAGCTGCTAGTATTACCATCGTTGTAGAAGGTTACTTCGGTAGCGCCTAGCACAAAGAGATCGCTCCCAACACCACCAGTCAAAGGATCGATTTCGTTAAAACCTCTTCCTACTGCTACATCGGCTCCCGTCAGTACGTCGTCGCCTTCATCTCCAAATACGCGATCGCCACCTGTACCGCCGAAAACTGAATCATTACCGCGTCCGCCATTCAGGATATCGCTGTCACTATCCCCTAAGAGGAAATCATTGCCATCCCCACCAGTAATCTTGTCATTTTTCCCACCGCCACTAATGGTATCGTTGGCTGCACCACCTGCGAGGTTATCGTTGTTAGCAGTACCCGACAAGTTGAGGGCAACAACCGTTTTATTGTTTTTAGTGCTAGCATCGTTCTCTCCAGTAAATGCGGCGTTGACTACTGTGTTCAGATTCAGGAGAGTGCTATTAGGCTGGGTAAAACTGTTGCCTTGGAGCAATTCGGTGAAGAGGATATGAGCATAGCTATGGTTTTGACTGGGGCCGAACTGTCCGGGCTGGTTTAAGCTCTTCTTGTTAGCGTACACATCTAAAGTAGCCAGCGGAGCGTCGAAACCCGCCAGCACACTGGTATGTAAAGCTACAACGCGAGTAGCGTCAGTTGGATCTAAGCGATCGTCTGCGCCTTTGCCCTCAAACGCAGGGCCAGCAGGATCTAATCCTACAATTTGGGAAATAGAACTGCCGGTGGATTGACGATACGCAGAGCCAGCAAATCCAGCAACGTGCGCTCCCAGGCTGTGTCCGATTAAGGTGGTGTAATTGGGATCTACACCGCTATTTTTCAGGTAAGCAGCTAGCTGATTGCCAACATCATCTGCTTTGTCAACAGAAGGCAAATAGAAGGGGTTACTTGCGAGTGCTTCCCAGTCTACCAAAATGATATTAGCGTTAGATTCTCGCTGGCGAATAGTTTGAGCTTGCCCTGCCATCCAGTCGGTAGGCTTGTAGCCGTTGCCTGCATTGCCACCAGTGTTGCGCCAGCCATGTATGATGACATAGGTTGCTTCGTCAGTTTTGATACGCCCCGAAGGATCGATCGAACTGTCACCCCAAATATTAAAATTGACTGTAGAAGCGTCAGTAGAAGAATTCGCAGAAAACTTACTCTTCATAAACTTGGAGCCTAAAATGGAAATAGCCATAAGTTTCTCCTGATTAAGGTGAAAAGTTTTGTTGGATTAGGTTAATTGAATTTACTGATTTTTTGAGAGCCCAGATTTTTCCCGTTTTTTGGTGTATACCAAATCCGGGTCTGTTACCTTATTTTTCTCAAAGCAACCCTGAAGATATTAGGCGCGTTCAAAGATTAGAAATAAGTTTTTAGTTGATGGCGATCGCTTACTGTAGAGCAACTCTGACTATTTTTGGTAATTCTAAAGTGCGGTCTCTATCTATGTAAGTGTCAGATGTCTGAAATTGTCGAACAAATTCTGCTACTTTTTCTGGGCCTGCTTGTTGCAGCGCCGTCAAGAGTTGCTGACTCTCGATCGAGAATTGTTCAACGTCGATCTCGGCATACGTTGGTTGGTAATACCGCAATCGATTGATACCTTCTCCTAACAAAATTACCGCACCGCGCCAGTTATGATTACCAAGGTGATATAAGGCAACAGCAATTTGCAAAATACCCTGATAGAAAGTTTTTTGTGGCTCTGTTGACTCCATCCACAGAGCCTCTAGGGTATCGTGACAGGCGTAGTAATCTTTGTTGTTAAACTGCTCTACGCCTTGCCAGAATTCTTGAGGCACTGCTTCCATCATCCCATACTATCTCGTACAGCTTTGATTTCCTCTAAGGAAATTTCCTGCTTATCACCGGCAAAATCGTTATCTGCGGTGAGAAACAGCATACAGTGGCATTCTTTGCGTTCGCGCATGGGGACGCAAGGGCAGTTCCAGAAGGCGGCATTTACTTCTGCTTCTTTGTCTTCGTAATGGCGACAGGGACACAGAGGCGATCCCAAGTCATCTTTGTGTTTGGCGAGTCCTTCAATCACGACGGCAGTTACTGAGGGGTCAACGCAGAAGTATGTTCCGGTGCGTTTGGCGTACTGTTCGGAAAACTGCCGCATTGCCTCTAGGTTTTTGTCGGTGGATTTAGCTTCGTTTTCTGTTGATTGCATTGCGATCGCGTTCTTTCTAGGTCAGCTGACATTGTTAGATTCTACCGTAGG
>NZ_JACJUP010000148.1:0-9103 GCF_014748295.1 Planktothrix sp. FACHB-1355
TAAAATTTTATTATCCGCACAAAAACCAGTACAGACTGAAGAATTTTATAGTTGGTTACAAGCTTATTTGGGTAATTCCCCAGATGATAAAATTTTTCACGAATTGTATGAAAGTCTCAACTCTCTAATTTACATAGAGGGTGGCTTAAATCAACCGGAAAAACAACACCTACAAGCAATAGATACCCTAGATTCAGCACCACCAGAAACTCGCCAAAAAGCTCTTGAGCGGCGTTTTATGAGCATTTTTCTAGATCATAAATTCCTGGAAAACTTAGCACATACACAGCAGATATCGCCTAGCGATCGCGCCACCAAGGTTTCTGGTTATTATGCTGGAGTCCCCCAAGGAATCCTCAGCCGCTTCAGTGCGATCGCAAATACCCCAGCAATCGCAAAAGATCCTACAAAACTTTATTTGACAGACAACTTTGCTCCCATCAAAGAAGAAATAAGTATCGAAAACTTGGCAATTATCGGCGAACTACCCTGGTATCTTTCCGGGATGTTTCTCCGTAACGGCCCTAACCCACAATTTCCCCCAGTAGGACTTTACCATTGGTTTGATGGAGATGGAATGCTCCACGGAGTACGGATTGTCAACGGCAAAGCTAGCTACCGCAATCGCTATATTCGCACAGACGGATTTGTATTGGAAGAAACTCAAAAACAGGCAATTTGGCCTGGTTTACTCAACCTGCCTCGCTTTGATGCACCCTACGGCTTAATGATGAAAAATCCTGCCAATATGTCCTGTGCGTGGCACGCAGGCAAATTACTGACTCTTTGGGAAGTGGGCGCACCACATTTGATGAGCTTACCAGAGTTAGAAACGCTTGGCAGACATAATTTTGGTGGCAAACTTACTTCTGCTATGTGCGCCCGCCCAAAAGTCGATCCGGCAACTGGTGAAATGATGTTTTACAGTACTTCACCGATCGCGCCCCCATACTTAGAGTACAGCATCGTTTCAGCAGACGGGGAACTTGTGCAAACAGTGCCGATCGATTTACCAGAACCGGTGATGATGCCCGATTTTGCCATCACGGAACACTACACCATTTTCCTAGATATGCCGCTCAAGTTCAAGCCAATGCGATCGGCTGCGGGTGAGATACCCATTGAGTTCGATCGCGATCGCAAAAGCCGTATCGGTATCTTACCTCGTCACGGCAACAACGAGTCAATTCGCTGGTTTACCATTCCTAATTGTGCCATCTTCCACGTTGCTAATGCTTACGAAGAAGACAGCGAAGTTATACTCATAGCCAACCGCATGGATTACTGCAACTTCTTCGTTCCTAACTACAACCAGAACGGCGAAGTGTTAAACTTCGATCTCGAAACCTTAAAAATGTGCCGCTGGCGAATTAATTTGACAACTGGCGCGGTGAAAGAAGAAATTATCGATAATGTTCCCTCAGACTTTCCTGGCATAAACGATCGACTGACCGGTCGGCGGACACGTTACGTTTACGCTTCGCGAGTCGCACTTTACGCAAAGCCTAAACCCCTTTTCGACGCTTTGATCAAGTACGATTTAGAAACAGGTTCCTCACAAGTTCATGAATTTGGGAAAGGACGCTTTGGCGGTGATAGTACCTTTGCACCTCTCCCTGGCGGTAATGCTGAAGACGACGGTTGGTTGCTTACTTTTGTTTGGGATGACACCACCAAACAGTCTGAATTAGTAGTTATCGATGCGCGAAACTTTACAGGTGAACCGACAGCGCGAGTAATCATGCCTCAGCGCGTTCCTTACGGTTTCCACTCTATCTGGATTCCATCTTAGGAAATTGCTACTGTAGATCGCAAACCGGGTTTCTCCTATAAACCCGGTTTGTGCAATTACGTGAAACTTCCACTACTACCTATGCAACCGGACATAATATAATAACGAACTCAAAAATAATAAGACTTATATCAATTCCGGCGCAGCCGGAATCATAAAGCACTCAAAGGACAGTAGCGATGAAAAAAGTAGCGGTGTTTGGCAATACTGGAGGTGGTAAATCAACTCTGAGCAAGAGATTATCAGAAATCACTGGTTTGCCACTTCACATCTTGGACAAGATTCAATATCAATCGGGGGGAATTGAGGTTCCCCGTGAAGAATATTTGCACGCCCATCAGCAAATTTTAATGAGTGACCGATGGATTATTGACGGGTTTGGTTGCAAGGAAACCCTTTGGCTAAGGCTTGACGAGGCGGATACTTTGGTTTATCTCGATCTGCCGTTATATGTGCATTTCTGGTGGGTAAATAAACGACTGATGACAGGTTTTTTTAAACCGCCAGAAGGCTGGCCGTCCAAAAGTCCACTATTAAAGAGTTCGCTTAATAGCTACCGCGTGCTTTGGTTATGTCACAAATATTTGACTCCAAAATATCGGGAGTATATCAAGGAGGTTGAAACTACCAAAAGTATTTATCACATTCGATCTACTAAAGATATTTCACAATTTTTTGAATTAATTGAAAATCAGATTAACTTTAAAGATGGTGCATCAGCGTAAGTATATATTCAATACAAAAGCTAGCTATTTTATCGCTTCATACACTACAAATGTAGAGTCAATTCATACATTGACTCTACATCCTATGGTAAAATTGTCTGGCTGCGTATTTCCTGAATAAGTTATCGATCTGGATCTATCCCCATTTCTTGCAATCGAGCCAACAAAACTTGCGATCGCGCTCTTTCCTCTTGTAGCAAAGCTTCTGCCTCTTCAGCCCGTTGGCGTTCTTGTTCGGCACGTTCTTCCGGCCACAAGAGCATATTACCTTCTGCATCCCCCCACCGCAACCAATAACCGGTTCTGCCTTGATAGGTTCCCTGCCAAACTCCCAGAAATAAGTCTAATCCAGGAATCGCATAACGTCCGGACTCATCTGGCGTTTGCAGTTGATAACGTTCCGATTCTAAAGCATAAACCTCAATGCGCCCGGTATTCGGTCGAAAAATCACGTAACGAGGAACCTTAATAACCTGTTCGTAAAAGAACCACTTGCCGATATTTTCTGTAGATTCGACAGAATATTCTTCACCGTAAGTAGCGGACAAAAACTCCATTACTACTTGCGGAATAGTACCTTCTGTGTTTGGCGTGTAACTGCGACGAGGTTGGCTTCCTTGCCAAGGTTGTACAGGTCGCACATACATCCAGTCAGGTGCTTTACAGATAATTCGCTCATCTATGGCAGCACAGAGAGCAAAATTGGAAACGATGAGCGCGTCTTGGCAAATTTCCGGAAATGCCATTAAAGGTTGGCGCAGCGCAGATGCAAGTAAAGGCTGGTCGGTATTTTCCACAGGATCGTCGGGTAGGATAAAATCATCTGGCAATAGAGGCCAGGTAATTGAGTGTTGAGAGACTGGTGTTTTTGCGATCGCCTGCATTATCTGACCTCGCAGTCGCCTGTGCGTCGAATTATCGATCTATATCCTAGCTTATTAGTCTGAGAACATTGATAATGTAAATAGCTTTATTCCCAGATTACTATGTTTTCCAAATTTCCGAGCCCATTAATAAATATTTGGCGGCGTTTGTTAGTGATTATTTTACTTTTAGCTCTTGCATTTGGCTGGGTAATGCTAAATGCAACTCCCGTCGCATTTGCACAAGCAAAGACAATTAATTACACCAAAACAAGTTTGGAATACCGCGACTTTTCCAACAGCGATTTAAGGGGAGCCGTTTTCGCTGCCGCTGAAATGCGAGGCGCAAACTTGCAGGGGTCTAACCTCACTAATTCTATTTTGACGCAGGCAATTTTACTGGAAGCGAATTTGTCAGGTGCGAATTTGACGGGTGCGTTAGCAGATCAAGTGACATTTAAAAATGCTAACTTGACCAATGCTATTTTTAAGGAAGCGATGTTGACAAGTTCTAGATTTGATGGTGCGATCGTCACCGGATCTGATTTTACCGATGCGCTGATCGATCGCTACGAAGCGACCCAAATGTGCAAACGCGCAGATGGTATTAACCCAGTTACCGGAGTATCTACGCGGGATAGTTTAGGTTGTCGGTAATGTCGCGCTTGCTATGTTAGCTTAGACATCGCTTCCCAACGAATAACATCTTGCAGTAAAGCTTGATAACCGGCCACATTGGGATGGAGACCGTCTTCTGTCAGGCGCGATCGCACCCACTCCTCACCGCGTCCCATCCACAGATCGAAAATATCCAAATAAGGAATCTGTCGCGCTTGACAAGCGAGTCGAGTTGCCTCTTTGTAGCGATACTGGTCGCTATGGTTGTAATACAAGCAATCTAAAAATGGCATTCTCGCTTCATTCACCGGCACCATTCCCACAAACAGCACCGGACACAGCTGTTGGGCGCGATCGAGCAAAGAAGCGACTTCGACTTTAAAAGTTTCAAAATCCGTATAGTTGCGTCCGTTCTGACGTCCCAGACGAGGCGAATCATTGACCCCCACCGAAAGGACGATCGCATCCGGTACGCGATTTCGCAGTTCTCCCCGATGTCGAAACTCGTGTTCCAAGCGTTGCGCCACTTGCTTGACACCATCTCCTCGCACGCCCAAATTATAAAGGACGTGACCGGGACTGGTTGGTGACATCCATCGGCGTCGCAGTCGTTCTACCCAGCCACCACCTTCAAAATCACCGAATCCATACACCAAACTATCTCCGAGTACGATTATCTTCAAAGGATGGCTATTTGCTTGGCGTAACTGTGCAGAAGTAGGAGCTACCAATGTTGCCATAGGCCGTAATACTTAGCGAGTGGGATAATTATAAAATCTTGACATACGGTGAAGAAACTATACAACATCTTCGTGAGATATGTTATGCAGCTTGTGCAATACTTGCCGCGATCGGCTACCAACCGAAAGTAAAACCAGCGCCTCTTCCCTAACAATCCGGGAAACTCAGCTTTCACGGGCATGGGGCAGAGGACATAGGCGATCGGAAATGCTTGATGGGCAAGGATTTCTGGCGATTAATTAGTTTTAATTATCAATATAAATACGGGAGAGCTAAAAACTTAATGTCCGAGCCAGGATTTTATCGTCGTCCACTACCCGATTCTGCCATTGCCTTTTCCTCTGTAGAAGGAAGGCAAATTTTTCGCGAAGCGCTGGCATTGGGAGGGATGGAAGGCTACTTTGCTCTGGCCGAACAATTTCATACTCAAGTAGAACCCGCTTTTTGTGGATTGGGTAGTTTAGTAGTTGTTCTGAATGCCTTATCCATCGATCCAGGTCGGATTTGGAAAGGGGTGTGGAGATGGTATGGAGAGGAATTTTTAGATTGTTGCTTACCTCTCTCCGTTGTTAAAGAAAACGGCATCACTTTCGATGAATTTGCCTGTATCGCACGCTGCAACGGTGCTGTTGTCAAAGCGAATCGTTACCATCAAAGCAGCTTGGAAAAATTTCGGCAAGCTGTTGAACAAGTCACTACTGCTTCGGGTGATATTCATCTAGTGGTTTCCTACAGCCGAAAAGTATTGGGACAAACTGGTGATGGTCATTTTTCACCCATCGGCGGCTATCATCCCAAACGGGATTTAGTTCTTATTCTGGATGTTGCTCGTTTCAAATATCCACCTCACTGGATTTCTTTGCCTTTGTTATGGAAAGCTTTTGAGCCTGTCGATCCGGTCACAAATAAATGTCGAGGTTATATTTCATTGCAGAAGAGTGAAAAGCTGCAAGAAACCTTTTTTAATGTTGACTTTGATTTACATCAGTGGCGTAGCGTTGCTCCTTACTTTGCAGAAATACTCCCAGACATTCTTACAAAAGAGCAACCATTATCAATTGTTTCAGTTGTCAGTACCATCCTGCATCATTGGCCTGTTGAGTTCACAACTATGCTGGATATTTCGTCACAGAGGACAGAGATATTCGATAAATTATGGGCAGCTATTCGATTAAACCCACTGTTTGAGATTATTCAACAATGCCTGTATAGCAATGTCTGGGATGCTATGTCTGAGGTCGGAAAATGGCGATCGCAACAGCCGTTTGTAGCAGAGATAATCACAGTAATTTTACTATCCTGCCCACCAACTCTGTATGTAACTCTCAAATCAGATTTACGACTCTGGTTCGAGGAAGTTCGCTATCTGGAAAAACTATTTTCTCCCTTGGATATAGAGATATCGAGGCTAAGAGAACAAATGTTAGCGCTCCAGGAGTTTTATACTTTGTATTCCAAGGCATAAGTGGGATATCGAGCCGAGTTAGAACCCAGAGGCAATTTGCAGGGGCTGTTGACATACTCCCCCGTCAAGCGTTGCTGTGACGGGGGATTCTCCCGGAGTCACCTACCGGAATTACTGGCTCAACGAAACGACTTAAATCATCAACATCTCTGTTAAAGATCCAGAGGCCGGATTCTCCCCAGTCGTTTGGGTCGGTTTCTGTTTGCCCAACAGTACCGTTGAGATATTCTCCCAAATATTTCAACCCTTTTTTCAAAATATTAATTGCCGCATTCCAATCACGATCTAAAACTGTTTGACAGTGGGGACATTGATGGGTTCTTGTACTCAATGTCTTATAAACTTTTGCCCCACAAACCGAACAATCAATAGTCGTAAACTGTGGTGGTACAGCAATGCAAGTTATCTTATGAATCTTGGCGAAATAATTCACCCATTGCGTGAACTGATACCAAGAAGCATCGCTAATACTTTTCGCTAACTTGTGATTCTTCACCAAATTAGACACCTTCAAAGCCTCATAGACTACCAAATCATTAGACTGGACTAACGCCAGAGCATCTTTAATTGCTCTGTCCTTACGTTGTCGAGAAACTTTTAAGTGTAGTTTGGCTACTTTCCGACGTTGTTTGTGATAGTTAGCCGATTGTTTCTGACCATTTTTGTATCGCTTAGAAAGCCTACGTTGAGCTTTTCTTAAGCGATTTTCTGTTTGGCGGAAAAAGCGAGGATTTTCTACTGTCTTGCCACTGGAATCCGTGTAGAATTCTTTCAAACCTAAATCGATTCCCACCACAGAACCAGTGAATTCATGCTTTTCTTCTCGGTTATAGTCAATTAGAAATTGGCAGTAGTAACCATCAGCACGTCTAACTACCCTCAACCGCTTAATTTGCTGTTCTGAGTAATAGACTAACGTTCTTTGGGAACACCACAAATCAAATGTACCTGCCTTAAACCCATCAGTAAAAGTGATTTGCCTTCTCTCATCAGAAAGTTTATAGCCAGTAGTTTTATATTCTACCGACCGACTAAACTTCTTGAACTTAGGAAAACCCTTCTTTTTAATTGATGAATCCCGGCAGTTACCATAAAACCGAGCTATGGACTGCCATGCTCGGTCTGCGCTTGATTGTCGTGCTTGTGAATTTAATTTGTTTACCCAAGGTGTTGTAGAATCTTTCGCTAAAACGGCACAAAGTTTTTGCAAGTCATTGCGTGTAGTTCCTTTGTTGTCCATCCAATATCTGACGCATTTGTTTCTGACAAATTGCGCCGTTTTCATGGCTTCTTCGACGCTTTGGTATTGTTCTGGAGTACCGCCTTTTAGCTTGGCTTCTACAACTAACATTTGCTTATCCTCGACCTTGGATAGGTTTTAGTTTAACAAACTTTATCCACAAACTGTAGAATTAAATCGTTGCTTCGCTTCTGAGTTGCTGGTCGGATTTCATCCCCCGTTAAACTGCGTTGTAACGGGGGCATTCATCCGACATTTTTAGGTAAACTGGTAGTTGATCCCTAGCACCAGGTTCTATGTACAAGCGCTCTAAGTTCGAGACTACCCAAACCCAGATTATGGATAGGGCGGAAGGCTTGATTAATGCTGCTTCCAATCGCTACCGGATTACAGTTCAGGTTGCCAACCGGGCTAAACGCCGCCGATATGAGGAGTTTGATAATCTTGATGACCCGATGATGAAGCCGGTGATCCGGGCAATTATAGAGATGTCCGATGAGTTGACGCAACCTGAGATTATTGGCGAGTAAGATCGATCGTTCGTAGTTCGCTGTTACCCCAATGAGCTACGAACAATGTCCCATTGCGTGTCCCCCCCATCGCCCTATGTCCAAAAAACTGATTCTGGCGCTGACAACACCGATCGTACTAAGTCTGACCTTCTCTTTGCCCAGTTTATTCAATCCAGCGCCTACAACAGCCCAACAAATAAGACCTCAAGATGTTTGGCAGCAAGTGTATCAAATCTTGCCGGATTTGCCGTTGGAGAACCAATATATCAGCAGGGAAACTGGCAAACCGGCGACAGATAACACATTGGTGAGTCGCTTGATTAGATATCACATCTATGTCAAAGGTCGTCCGCCGATATTTCGGCTAGATTGGAAGCTGACTGTGGCAGATTATTTGGGAGCGCACGATTTGATGTCGGAAAGCGCTTATCCTGGTAACGATACTTTACGGAAAAATCCGATCGAAGGCGATCGCGCTGTCATCAGTGGCCTAAATCGGGCTCAACGCGATGCCTTAATCAACACCCTGGTGAGCATTTTTAACCCGAATGCCGCAGCTGAGTCGCAAGCGAAACCTACTCCCACATCTGCACCCCAATCCCCAGCCACAACACCCAACCCCAGAGGACTCCCACCCCAACCCCAACCGGGAGACGCCCGTTTACTGATGCCTTAAGCGATCGAAATCTCAATAATATGAGGATAAGTTTATGGGACGAAAAGCTCGACTCAAACAAATCAGGCGAGAGGCTATTAACAACCCCTCACCAGAGTCTGCGCCAAAGGCTGATTTTGATAATACTCAATTTGTCGATCAACTAGAACGTCAAGGATACAAACTCCAGGAGATTCAGCGTTCTCCTTCTGTTCCCGAATCAAATAAATCTTTGCCTCAGTTGTAAAGATTTTCAAGCTGACTGAAGAAATTTATAATATCATGTTCGTTTGCATTATTAACACCTGAGTGATGGGGAAGATTGTCTGTTGGCATCGCGGGTTAAGTTTTAACTACAGATGAAAAAAGATGGTTAAATTTTTACCGCAGATAAAGGCAGATAAACGCAGATAAGAATACATTTGGGGGGAGTGGGAGAGTGGGGGAGAAAAGAACAACAGGTAACTTGCGATCGATAATATTACGGCGGGA
>NZ_JACJUP010000149.1:0-9119 GCF_014748295.1 Planktothrix sp. FACHB-1355
ATTACAGATAAAGCTTATGGTAGCATAATAGATCGTGTCCGAGAAAGGTCAGCCCATGCCAAAAGTCAAAACTCGCAAATCGGCGGCAAAGCGGTTCAGAGCAACCGGAAGCGGCAAAATCATGCGCCGCCACTCTTTTAAGAACCACTTGCTACAGCACAAAAGCGCCAAGCGGAAACGTCATCTATCTAACCCAGCAGTTGTGGACGAAAGAGACGAAGAAAACGTGCGCCTGATGCTCCCCTATCTCTAGGGACTCCTGGCGGTGCGTTACGCTGCACTAAGTTTGCCTAATGCACCTACACAAGTAATCCAAAATCTAAAATCCTCTCATCCAAAATCGATATGACAAGAGTAAAACGCGGTAACGTTGCTCGCAAACGTCGCAAGAAAGTTCTCAAACTGGCGAAAGGATTTCGCGGTTCCCACTCCACGCTGTTTCGCACAGCCAATCAACAAGTAATGAAGGCGTTGCGGAATTCCTATCGCGATCGCAAAAAACGCAAGCGCGATTTCCGCCGTCTCTGGATCACCCGCATCAACGCCGCCGCGCATCTGCACGGCGTCAGCTACAGCCAACTGATGGGCAACCTCAAAAAAGCCAACATCGAACTCAATCGCAAAATGCTCGCCCAACTCGCCATCCTCGATCCGGAGAGTTTCGGCAAAGTTGTCGAATTGGCTTCCAAAGCTAAATAAAAGTCAAAAGTCAAAAGTCAAAAGTCAAAAAAAAGGATTGAAAAATCTGCTCTTTGTTTTGCCTTTTTACCTAGTTCCCTGGCTGTGCCTGGGAACACTTTTGCCTTTTGCCAGCAATGCCGCCGAACTCAAAGAAATTCAGGAACGGGGCTACTTAATTGTTGGTGTAAAAGATAACTTGCGTCCTATGGGTTTTCGGGATGCGACAGGCAACCTGCAAGGGTTAGAAATTGACTTGGCACGAGGTTTGGCAGCAGAATTGTTGGGGCGTTCCGATGCCGTCAAGTTCGAGCCAGTGGCAAATCGCGATCGCCTTGACGTTGTGTTGCGGGGCAAAGTCGATCTTACCATTGCCAGAGTTACGGCCACCGAACCCCGCGCCCGCTTAGTTAACTTTAGCCCACCCTACTATTTTGATGGCATCGCCTTGGTGACAAAAGATGCCACAGTGCAACAGCTCGATGATATTCGGCAAGCGAAAATTGCCGTTCTGTTCGGTTCCAGCACCATCCCCAAACTGCGGTATCAGTTACCCGCCGCCCAGCTCGTCGGTGTGGCATCCTATGAAGAAGCGCGATCGCTCCTCGAAGCTGGCGGCGCAGTTGCCTTTGCCGCCGATGTCAGCATCCTCACCGGTTGGGTACAGGAATATCCCCAATATCGCTTAGTACCAACCCTGCTTTCCGCCGAACCCCTAGCTGTAGTAATGCCCAAGGGATTGCAGTACGATGAATTGCGGCGGCGGGTCAATCGGGCGATCGATCGCTGGAGATCCGACGGTTGGTTACAGCAACGAGCTATCTATTGGGGACTGCCTTGGGATACCTTAAAATAAAGTTTTGAGATGTGAGGAATGTGTTTTGAGTTTTCTACAAAACCAAAAATTCCCACTCAGCACTCAGCATTCAACACCCAACACTGAAAATTCCCGCTTTAAAAACCTATGCAAAGCCAGCTTCCCATTGTTTATATCTCTATATTGCTCGTACTGCTATCTGGAACCGCTTGGTTGATTTTTCAGCAAGTCTTCAAAACTCGCAAAGTTGAAACCACACTTACACGCCTGCAAAACAAGCTGAAAAACGAGAAAGGCACTGCTCAAGAGTATTACGAATTGGGCAGCATTTATCTCGATAAAAAGCTGTTCTCTCAGTCCGTCCAAGTCTTCCAAAGGGCACTTAAAGCCGCCGAAGAGGAAGCACCCCAAAATACTGCCCTCATTTACAACGGATTGGGCTTTGCCTACTTTGCTCAAGAGCAATACGACGCGGCAATTCGCAACTACAAAGAAGCCCTAAAACTCCAACCAAATTATCCCACTGCACTCAACAATTTAGGTCATGCCTACGAGAAAAAGAAGTTAACCGCACAAGCACTGCAAACTTACGACGAAGCTTTGAAGTACGAACCCAACAATTCCACTGCTAAGCGCCGCGCCGAATCCCTGCGTAAGCGACTCGTCCCATCCACTTAAAAAAGTAGGGTGGGCAATGCCCACCAAGCTAGTTTCGATCTGTTCGAGAAACCCGGTTTTTCTAAAAAAACCGGGTTTCTTGCTTAGAAAGCGGATGTTGTTAATCGTGTTAGATTTACCCAGCCAAGTTTAATTGCAATCGATCTTAACTACCTGTAACTAATATCGGTATAGTCTCCCAGAGATATTTGCAGCTACAATATTTTATAGATGATGTCGTTGAGTAACTATGAATACTACAGAAATTCGTCAGCAAGCAAAGGAATATGTAGAGCAACTGTCGCCAGAAAGACTCCTTGTGGCTGTTGACTTTTTAGCTTATTTAGTAGAGCGTGAAAGTAATGAAGCCACGGAAGAATTATTGCAAATTCCTGGTTTTCAAGAAGCTTTTGCCAAAGCCAAAAAAAATATAGCAGCAGGTAAGGTGATTCCCGTTGACCAACTCAAACGAAAATACTGATTTATATACAGTCGCAATCAGTTCTGACGCACAGGAGTTTTTTGAAGCAGCATCGGCTCAATTGCAACGTAAGTTAGATCGATGCTTCGAGATGCTGAAAATTAATCCTCGCAATCATCCAAATATTAAGCCACTTAAAGGTGATTTAGCTGGATATTATAGATATCGAGTTGGAGATTACCGGGTAGTTTATGCAATTAATGATGAACAACAAGTGGTAGTTGTAGCTATTATTGCTCATCGCCGTGAGGTTTATTAATGCGAGTTTTAAGTTTTAAACAGTAAACGTTTATTATTTCAACTAGAAGGAAGAAAACTATGAATATCCACTACGATCCAGAAGTTGATGCACTCTATATAGAGTTACTGCCATTAGCGCCGGGGACAGCCGAAAATCGAGAACTGACAGAAGATATTATTGCTGATTACAGTGCTGATGGCAAACTAGCTGGATTAGAAATCCTTGATGCTTCGCAAGTTTTGGGTGAACAACTACAAGAAATAATTGTCGAGGATGCTTCAGTTGGTGTAATCCATCGACTTGCTCTTTTATAAAGATAAGTAGAATATGTGCGATCGCATTCTGGGAAAGACGGAAGTGCGATCGCTCCGGTAGATATAGCTGGACATAGAAGATCGCTTATAGTAGAATATCTATTATAACTAACAAAACATTCAACTATTTATGCTAAAAACATTTGAGGCTGTACTGAAAGGAAACATTTTAGAGTGGGCTAACGAAGCTCCAAAAGAAAGCGAGCGCCCGGTCAAAGTTTACGTTACTTTATTAGAAGAAGATTCAAGCTTAAGCGCCGATATACGCCGTCAAAAAGTCGTTGAAATTTTACAAAAAATTGCCGATACTAATGCTTTTGCTAGTGTTAACGATCCAGCGGAATGGCAGCGAGATTTGCGCCAAGATCGTCCACTTGCGAGTAGGGATGAATAATGTTAATTGATAGCAATATTATTATCTATGCTTCGCAGGCAGAATACCCGCATATTAGGCAGTTTATCGGCGAAAATGACATAGCAGTATCAGCATTAAGTTACGTTGAAGTCCTTGGCTACCACCGGCTAACTGAAGAGTCTAGGCTATACTTTGAGGAATTTTTTCGCATTGTGGAGGTTCTCCCTATTTCACAAGCTGTACTCGCTCGATCGGTGACACTAAGACAGATGAGGAGAATGACACTTGGGGATGCTATTATTGCAGCAACAGCTTTGGTATATGATAGGACGTTGGTGACAAGAAACACAGGGGATTTTGAATGGATTGGCGATCTTACACTGTTTAACCCGTTTGATGGTGAAGAAACTTGAGATGGCGATCGCTTTTGGCAGAAATATGGAAGTGTGCGATCGCATTTTGGGGGAAAGATGGGAGTGCGATCGCATTCTGAGAAAGACGGAAGTGCGATCGCTTTTGGCTATAAGGTTTCCGGTTCAGTAGTTAATGACAGTAAAAATGCTATTCTAGATATTAGACCTAAATTTTAGGGGACACTTTAAAACTATGAGTAGTTCTTTGACACCTTTTTTAAAGCACAGAGGAAAAACAGAAGCAGAACAATTACAAAAGAATCTGGCGGCAATGAAACTTCTGAAAGGCTGGATAGAAGAAGAAGTTACGGAAGAAGAATCAAAGCAAAGAGAAAGCTACTTTGAATATTTCAAAGAAATTATGGATAATGCGCGAATCTCAGGACATAAACTTTACAGTAAATAATGATTGTTTTTTTAGATACGGGCTAATTTGTAAATCAGATGAATACTATCACAATTGCCATTTCAGATGAGCGTTTGCACAAGCTACAAAAAGTCGCCGCTGACCTCAATGTATCGATAGAAGATTTGCTCTTAATAAGCTTGGATAACTTGCTCGCACAGAGAGAAGTTTCTCCCCCAAATATCAGCAAAAATGCCGAACTTGACCCAGAAATAGTAGATAAGTTTTATGCCCTTGCTAAGCAATGGGAAAATGAAGTTGCTGGAATGTCCTCTACTGCCCAAATGTCTCAGCATCCTTATTATCAGGAAATTATTAGTATGGGAACCAAAATCGTGCCCCTGTTGCTGTCAGAACTGAAAAAAAATCCGCTTTACTGGTTAGCAGCGTTGAGTGCAATTACAGGCGAAAATCCTATCAAGCCAGAACAAAGAGGAAGAGTCAAGCAGATGGCATCAGCTTGGATAGAGTGGGGTAGAAACCAAGGCTACGCGATCGAATAAAATGTATAGAAGACCTGAACTTGAAATTAAATGGCCTAATTTGTCTCGCACTGATTATCAAGTTACCAGTCCAAAGTCAGAGGAATATAACTGTTTTGCATGGGCTGTAGAAGAGGACGATCGCTGGTGGCAACCTATACCGGGAGAGCAATTTTATTGGCCTGATGGCGTTCCTCAAGAAGAGACTCTAGAAGCTTATATTCAAGCTTATCAAACGCTAGGATATGAACCAGATGATAATGAAATATTAGAAACTGGATATCAGAAAATAGCTATATATGTTGACTCTAATGGTATTCCAACTCATGCAGCCAGACAATTACCTAATGGGAAGTGGACAAGTAAACTTGGCTGGTTGGAAGATATCGAACACGAACTTGATGGATTAACAGGGGATCGGTACGGAGTTGTCGGTCAAATTCTCAAACGTCCGATCGAGTTTAGTTCTGCTAATACTATTGATGAGTAGTTGAGTTTTTAGGTGCGATCGCATTTTGGGGGTAAGATGGAAATGTGCGATCTCGCATTTGGGTAAGATGGAAATGTGCGATCGCATTTGGGGTATGATGGAAATGTGCGATCGCTATATTTTACATGAAAGTAAAGATTACATCAATTATCAGGCTTCAAACTTAATTCAACGCGCCCCTTACTTTTCATTTCATCTAGAATATTAGCCGGAATATTTATCACGCGCTTTACTTTAGCACTCACAGTATTGACAAAGCTTTTTTCTCCTTTTTGGCTATAGGTTTTAATTTCAATCAATTCTTGTTTGTCATCAAGAATTAGACGGCTTCCTAACACAGAATATCCATCTTGTTCAATTCTTCTGTGAATGCCTTTAATATCCTCCTCCAGTAAATCAAAATTTAAAGTTTCCCTCTGGATACTATTAAATGTGTCAATATCAGCAACATTTTCCTGCAATGCTTGTGATATCTTTTCACCCGCATTTTTTACGGTATCGAATATTTTCCAAAACTTGTGCCCTAAACTTTCTGATTCTGACATATTAATCTTCTCCATAATTATTTTACAGGATTTTATGTTTTTCTTTTTTGAGTAGACATTCTAGTTCTTTTTGAGGAATATCATTATCTGAAATGGAAACTTCTTCAAACTTTGGTGGAAGTGCTTTTCTTGCTCTTCTTTCAAGTTCCCATAGCACATCTTGAGGAATGTCTTCTCTCGCTATCTCTATCCCATATGTTACATATCTTTTTTGATCTGACATATTAATCCTACCAAAATAATCAAAAAAATCTTGATCCTTGACGTAAGGTAAGCTACCTCTCTCTAGGGTTTTAAGTAGATGCTCGCCCTAACTCCAACTTTGATTTGTACTCAAGTTGCTTGTTTAAGTCTTCAGGAATATCACCCTGATAAATTTCTTTTTTATCTGATAGAAGACTGGTAACTTTGGTATAGATATTTCTAGAAAACATTTCAACTTTCTTGTAATAGCGTTTGCCCTCTCTAACTAAGTAAACAATAGCATCTGAAGTCACCTCAATAGCTCGGTTTATCCGAGCTAGTAGATATCCTATTACACGGGTAGCCCAGGCTCTGAGTTCATCCCAAAAGTAACCAACAGTAGCACCAGCTAAAAAACTACCTATAATAATCGTCCAAGTTATAGGATCGATAGGCATGATTTATTCCTCCTTTAAATCTGAAGTGTTTTCTTCCTCTATCACAACTGCTTCCGCTAAATTAATTTTTTGGTGACGCAGTTTGATAGTTTTATATTTATTGATTTCCTCATTGATGACTGTCTCATCAATAGCCTTTGTTTTGCCTACTAGCAATTTCAGTCCCAGTTTAATCGTGATATTTCTAATATCACCACCACATAAACCCTCGCTGATTTCCGCTGCCCTCTCGTAACTGATGTTTCGGGGAACATTTTTAGATAAATGGAATTCCCACAATTGAATTCTCATTTCCCGATCAGGTACAGGAAACTCTACATTAAATATGATCCTCCTTAAAAAAGCCGCATCATAGTTTTCAAATAAGTTAGTGGCAAAAATTATCACACCATTAAATTTATCCATCAGTGTTAATAGTGTGCTTTTGGCAGAGTTTACACCATGATCGGCTGCTTGCGATAAGTTAGAAATCCTTTTACTTAAAACTGCATCAGCTTCATCAAAAAATAATAAACTCTTATTCTCCTCGGCTAGTTTGAAAACTTTTGATAAATTTTTGGATGTACCACCTACCAATTCGGATTCTAACTCACCATAGTTGACTTTGATGATATTAGTTCCTAATTTTTGGGCAATGGCTTCAGCTGTAATGCTTTTACCAGTACCTGGTGGGCCAAAAAAGTTGATACTTAAACCGTTACCTGTCTTGAGAAAACGATTAAACTCCCATTCATACAATAACTTTTCTCGATTTTTTACATAAGCAATCATTTCTTCAATTTGCTCAAATGTACTTTTTGACAAGGCTATTTCACCTAATGTCCATTGAGGCGTTTCGAGCAAACTACTTGGCTCATCTTTGGTACTAGGGTCTTTTTTATCTTTGACTATTTCAAATTTCATGTTTGATGTTTATTTGGCTTGCTTGTGCCGCAACATAGCGGCTTTATACCAGTAAACAATCCGATCCTAAACAAGCGATCGCTACTTTACCGTATGAAAAGTACGGCATTTCGTCACCCAGTCAAAGTATGAAAAGTACGAAAGGTACGAAAACTATGGTATAATAAGGTTCAATTTAGTATTTATTGGGTGTATGGATATTGCGGAAATCTTAGAACTGGCAAATAATCTAATCTTTTCCAAAACCGGAAAACATTTAGATCGTTTGCAAAAAACTGTATTAAAAGGTACTATCCAAGGTCAAACCTACTCAGAAATTGCTAAGGATAATGGTTTTAGTGAAAGTCATGTTAAAAATGTCGGACATGAATTATGGAATCTTCTCTCCTCAGTATTAGGTGAAAAAGTTACTAAAGCTAATTTTAAAAGTATATTCAAAAACATAAGAAGCAAAAATTTTTCCCAGATAGATTCAAAAGGTTGCCAAAATAATCCAACAATTAATAATATTAATATTTTTACAGATAAACATCGATCGTCCTCCTCTCCCCAAAACCCCCAAAAAACCCCAACTCAACCCCACATCGACTTAGGCGACGCGCCGGAAATCTTCAGTTTCTACGATCGCACTACCGAACTCGCTACCCTGGTAAACTGGATAATATGCGATCGCACTCGTCTTATCGCACTTCTCGGAATCAGCGGAATTGGCAAAACTACCCTTTCATTACGACTAATAGAACAAATCAAAACCAATTTCGATTACATTATTTATCGCAGTCTTCGCTTTTCCCCAACACTCAACGCAACACTCACCAATCTGCTGCAAATCTTCCCCCACGAAGCAGACATTCCCCAGAACATCGAAACGCAAATATCCCAACTCCTCAACTATCTACGCCAGCATCGCTGTTTAATTATATTCGATGACCTACAAATGCTTTTTGCTAGCGGACAACTCGCGGGTCAATATCAAACTGGATATGAAGATTATCAGTTATTTTTTAAATTAATTGCCGAAGTCAATCACAACAGTTGTTTGTTACTCAATAGTTGGGAGAAACCTAGAGAAATTGCCAAGTTAGAAAAAGCTAATAATTACGTGCGGACATTCGTCTTAGGCAGTTTGGGATTAGCAGCAAAAGAAATACTGAAAGAGCGTAAATTATCAGATGAAGAAACTTGGGAAACATTGATTGATATCTACCAAGGCAATCCTCTCTGGTTAGAATTGACCGCCAGCGCGATCGAAGAGATATTTGCAGGTAGTGTTTCTGATTTCCTGCAATGCGATGCGCCAATATTGGATGAATCTTTACAAGCGCAACTAGACCAACAATTTCAGCGTTTAACACAGCAGGAAATAGCAGTAATAACTCAGTTGGCTAAGGAAAGTCAACCGGTTGTTTTACCGGATATTTTAAAGATAGGAGAATTATCGGTATCGGATTTAGTGAATGTAATGCGATCGCTAGGAAGGCGGTTATTAATCGAGGGGAAAGAGGAGGGCAAAACAACTTTTTTCAGCTTGAATAGCGTGATAAAAGAGTATGTTAAAACTCGGTATATGAGATAACTTAGAAATCAAACTAATCCCATAAAATGCGTTTCTTCATTTCCGTCACAAAATATCGAAATATACAACAAAAAAACCAGTTTCCCATACGCGATCGCGAATACAGCACCATGCGATCGA
>NZ_JACJUP010000015.1:0-20046 GCF_014748295.1 Planktothrix sp. FACHB-1355
GCGGCAGGCAGCGAGGGGACGCCGTCGCCGCGACAAAAGCTTTCATAACAGAGAAAAACCTCGCGCAGCAGAATCGGAACCGACCAGCCGTCGAGCAGCAGATGATGATGCGTCCAGATCAGATGATGACGCGCCCCGCCGAGCCGTATGATTTTCACCCGCATCAGCGGCGCACGCCCCAGTTCGAAAGGATTTTCACGGTCTGCTTTCTGTAATTCGGTTAAATCGTTTTTTTGTGTTTCTTCGTCTTTTCCAGTCCAATCCAGTATTTCGAACGGCAGCTTCACTTTTTTTCCGACAACCTGAAGTAATTTATCCTGACTGGCTCCGGCAAAGGCTGTTCGCAGGATCGAATGACGATCCACTATTTGCTGGCAGGCGGCAATGAAATTCCGGGTTGACAAATCTCCTTCCATTTCACAGTTCAGCTGCTCGATATAAACGCCTGATTCCGGAGCTAGCTGGCTGTGAAAAAACATTCCCTGCTGCATCGGTGAAAGTGGGTAAACCGCTTCGATGTTGCCGTTTTTCATTGGTTTCAGATTTTCAAAGATTACAAAAAAAATTTGTCGAAAGCCCGTTTTCGGGTAAACTACGGCTCAATTTAAGCCCCGGAAACCCGCGACGATCCTCAAGGCTGGGTTGTTTCGAGAAGAAATGCCCTGCCGTTCGCTTTTATCGAGCGGTCATATCCGTCGATTATCAAAATTCGGTTGTTATCCAGCAAAGTGACCGTTGTGTAGTAATTGGAGCTGCCGGTCTTTTCTTCAAGCCCGGAGAATTTTCCGGTTTTCGGATCGAAAATCTCGATCAGCTCGTTGCCGCCGGCTACAACAACGCGTCCGTCGGGGAGTTTAACGAGAGCCGTGGCGATCTTGAATCGCTTGACGTTCATTTCACTTATGGTTTTGAATTTACCGGAGCGGACATCATATATTTCAGCGCTCGCAATTTGCCCGTTCCAATCGCGGTCATCGGAACCGCCGACAACCAGAACGCTGCCGTCATCCAGCAGCACGGCGGAATGTTTATAACGCGGGACGGCGAGCTGACCGGCGTTTCTAAAAGCGCCGGTTTGCGGATCGAAAATTTCCGCTGCCCCGGTGACCTCGCGCCCGGAACCGCCCGTCAACAGCACCTCGCCGTTTTTCAAAAGCGTCGCCGTATGGGCGAATCTGCCGGTATTCAAATTTCCCGTGGCGGTGAATTTCCGCGTTTTCGGATCGTATATTTCGGCGTCTTTTTCGCCGTTTTCGCTGCCCGCCACCAAAACTCTGCCGTCGTCGAGCAGCGTCGCCGTATGCCCGCCGCGAGCGATTTTCAAATTTCCCGTAATTTCGAATTGATTGGTTTGCGGGTCGAAAATTTCGGCTGTCGCCGACGGTTTCCGGTTCGTGTAGCCACCGGCGAGCAACACGGTCCCGTCCTTTAATAATACCGCCGAATGCCCGACCCTCGGATATTTCATAGCGGGAGCGGGATAAAATTTTCCGGTTTTCGGATCGAAGATTTCGACATTGTCCAAAGCGGTTTCGGCGTTGTTCATTCCACCGGCGATTAAAACGCGTCCGTCGTTGAGCCGGGTCGCGGTATGAACCGAACGAATCGTGTTGAGCGGTCCGAGCGTTTTCAATTTCCCGAAACTCGCCGAAGCGTTCGTTTTGTCGTCTTTTCCGACCAAGTTCGCCTGACAGCCGCTCCAACTAATTAAAAAAGAACCCAAACAAAAATAAATTATCGTGCCGATTAACATTTTTTACCTCATAAAATTCATTTTAGTCTTTAGACGCATCAACCGGTGTTCTACTTCCCGAATTAAAAAGCTCGCTCATCGCCACGACGATCCTTCGCCGCCCCGTGAAGGGGTTGCGCGCGTGACAGGTTAAAATGTTATCGACCAGCAAAACATCGCCCTTTTCCCATTTGAATTGAATTTGACAGCTTCCGTAAACGTCTCGAATTTCATGAAGGATCGATTCCGAAATTTCGGAACCGTCGCCGAAATACGCGTTTCTGGTCAAAGCCCCGGCGGGCGTGGTTTCCAGCAGATCTCTTTTCAGGCTTTCGTTCAAACTCGAAACATGAAACAAATGAGCCTGATTAAACCAAACATTTTCGTTTGTTTGGGGATGTCTGATCGTCGCCGGTCTGATCTGGCGTGTCTGCAGCCCGCCATTACTTTTCCACTCGAAATCGATTTCCGCTTCCCGGCAATATTTTTCGACCTCGGCGCGTGATTCGGTTTGAAAAGCCGTTCGCCAGTCGAGATCGATACCGGTCGTAAAATTCCGGCAATACAAGACCTTTTTTTCGTTGAAAAGCCGGACGAGTTCCGGTTCAAGCCGGCTGAACACGCGCCGGCTGTCGGCAATCGGCGTTTCACCGCCGGTTTCCGGCGGCACCAGACAGCAAAACCATAATTTCAAGGGAAATTGATGCGAATAAGAGTTTTCATTGTGGAGCGGAATATATTGATCCGACGGGTATTCGGTCGCCGTATAAACATGATCGGAAACAGCCGTTCGCGGGGTCGAACGCTCCTTGTAAGACAAAAGCGAAGGATCGAAAGATTTGACGACCTTTTCGAAATGCTCGACCTCGAAGATATCGAAGCCGCGAAAAAGAATCGCGCCGAAGTTTTTCAAATCGCTTTCGATTTTATTTTTTTCCCTGGCGATCCACTGATTCAGCGCCAAACCGGGAACTTTCGGAATAACGACCAGCGGAAGTTCACCCGTGGAAAAAAATTCTTTTTTGACCAGCTCAGTTTGCTCGAGATTTAGCGCGGTCGGTTTTTTTTTCAATTCAAATTTCATATCAAATCAAACGCGGCGAATCCGCCGGGCGGCGGGCGGCGGCTAAATCTCGAATTCGACCTCCGCCAGAATCTCATCGAGTTCCGCCTGATCCAGCCCCTTTATCAATTCGGTGTTTTTATCTGCCTCGACGCCGCCGAAAATGTCGTCTTTCAGTCGAACGAAACGGCGCAGTTTTTTAACGAACAGATCGAGTAAAGACCGCATTCCGGCAACCTCGTACCGCCGACGGCTGAAGGTCAGGCTCGTTTCCAGCTTTCCGCCCACGACGACCAGATTCACGTCGAGTTCATACTGCCTTCGATTACCCCCGAGAATCGATCCGGCAGCACTTTCGAGAGCCAGTTTCCATGATTCGTTATTCGATTCGGTGGTTCTGATTTGACCGAGATAATTGAAACTGACTTTCGGCTGCCATTCCTTTTTCAGAAATTCCCGCTCGGATTCCTGCCCGAAATATCTCAACCGTCGAAAATAAAGCCCGTTATCTAAACAGCGGTTGATCGTTTCATCGGCGGCTGCCACCTGTACGAGCAAATCGGGGCTTTCGACAGCCTCAAGCAAAACGGGTGTGACCGTCGTGAACCATCCGACGGTCGCCGTGACGTCAATCGCTTCGATTTCGTCCCGCCCGTGTCCTTCGACGGCAACGAGTATTTTATCGGTATCGTTCCATTCGCGAACTGCCTGCAGCCAGGCAATTAAAAGAATGTTCGTGATTTGCGAATCGAACGCCGTCGGAATTTCGTTAATCAGGATTTTGGTTTCCGGAGCATCCAACCTGCACGTGAGACGCTCGGCAAATTGCTCGGTGTTTTCACCCGCCGGATAATCGGGATTCCAAAAAACGCGGCTGCTGCCGGCATTGTTTAACCAGAAACTTCCTTTTTCGAGGGCTTGCCGGTAATCGAAATCCCGGCTGATCGCTGTGCTCCATTGCCGGAAGGAACAGGTTTTTTCGCCCGGCTTCGTTTTTTCTTCACCGGTTTCCGCCTGATACAGCTTGGCAAGGTGCTCGCCGATGATTCGCCACGAAACGCCGTCCACGACCAGATGATGTGCCGTCAACAATAATCGCCAGCCTTCATCCTCGCCCCAATTTATTAGTCTGACGACAAAAACCGGACCGTTTTCGACCGAGATCAGGCTTCTCGTTTGATCGACGATTTCATTTAACGCCAGCTGTTTGTCGTTGTGCGAAATGCTAGTTAAATCCTTGATGTCGAAAGTTTTCGCGGTTTCGTGTTCAAGTATTGTCTGCTCGTAAGAAACGCCGGATTTCAGAAAACGCGAGCGTAAGACATCATGATGCCGGAGCAGCAATTCGACGCACCGTCTCATTTTTTCCGGTTCGATTGATTTGCCGACGTTAATTAGAACCGCCTGGCTGTAGTTATTGGGGTCTTCCAGCTCGCGTTCAAAGAAATCTATCTGAATCGGCGACAGCGGAACCGTCCCGACCAGTATTCCCTGTTCAGCATGGGTTTTTTGTTTGTAATCGGTAAAGGGCGCAAGCTCGGCAATCGTCTGGTATTTAAAGAGCTGGCGCGGGTTGAAGTTCAGCCCCTGTTCGCGGGCTTTGACGACGATCTGGATGCTGATAATCGAATCGCCGCCGAGCGCAAAGAAATTGTCGTTGATCCCGACTTTTTCCAGACCGAGCACCTCCGCCCAAACGCGGCTCAGTTTCTCCTCGACCTCGCTGACCGGTTTTTCGAAATCGCTGCCCAGTTCGAGCGAGCTTTTTTCTGGTTCGGGCAGCCCCCGGCGATCCAGCTTTCCGTTCGAGTTGAGCGGCAGTTTTTCGAGCATCACGAAGACCGAGGGAATCATGTAATGCGGAAGTTTTTTTCCCAAATGCTCGCGCAAATCGCCAACGGTGATATTTATTCCCGTTCGCGGAACCAGATAAGCCGCCAGTTTTTCTTCATCGCCGGTGGTTTTCGACAGAATCACCGCCGTCTCTTCGACCGCCGCTGATTCCAGAATAACCTTCTCGATTTCGCCCGGCTCGATTCTGTACCCTCTCAATTTCACCTGGTTGTCGAGACGACCTCGAAATTCGAGCAATCCCCGGTTATTGTATCTGCCCGAATCTCCGGTTTTATACATTCGCGCTCCGATTCGGCTCGAAAACGGGTCGGGCACAAAACGTTCAGCCGTCTCGGAAGGCTTGCCGCAGTAACCTCTTCCGACCGCCTCGCCGCCGATATGTATTTCGCCGAAGCAGCCGGTCGGAACCGGCATACCGTATCTGTCCAGAATGTAAACGCAATTGTTCGCATTCGGCTGTCCGATCGGCACTGTCGCCTCGGCAAATGTTTCCGGGCAGTCCCAAAACGTCACGTCGATCGAGGTTTCGGTCGGTCCGTACTGGTTAAAAATCCCCGCCCCCACCTTCTGACGGCATTTTTCGATGAGCGCCAGGGTCAGCGCCTCGCCGCCGCAAAAGATTTTTTTCAAACTAGTGCATTTTTCCGCGTCGTCGCTGTCGAGAAACAACCGCAGCTGCGAAGGTACGAAATGAGCGACCGTCACCTTGCAATCGTCGATCACCTTCGCCACCGAATCAAAATCCCGCCCGGCGTCAGGTTCGGGAATAACCAGCGTCGCTCCCGCCGCCAGAGTTCCGAAAATTTCCCAGTTCGAAAAATCGAATCCGAAAGACGACATCTGCAGAATTTTGTCGTTTTCATCAAGACCGTAATGATTCTGCATCCAGAGCAGTCGATTGCCGACGCCCCGGTGAATGTTCATCGCACCTTTCGGCACGCCGGTCGAGCCGGACGTGTAAATGATGTAGAACAAATTTTCCGGAACAGCCGCGGAATGCGGTCGCTCCGGCGAATGACCTTCGATGTCGCCCGCCGTTTCATCGAGATCGATTATCCGGTCCCTTCGATCGGCAAAAATTCCGTTAAATTTCGAGGTGGTCAGCAGTATTTCCGATTTCGAATCGTCGAGCATGAATTTGAGTCTTTCAGCCGGATATTCCGGATCGAGCGGGACATACGCCGCGCCGGTTTTAACGACGCCCAGAACCGCGATGACCATATCGAGCGAACGATCCAGGCAGACTCCGACCGTCGTTTCGACACCGATTCCTTTGCTTCGTAAATAATTGGCGAGCCGGTTCGCTTTTTCCTCCAGCTCGCCGTAGGAAAGGCTTTCGCCGCGAAAAACCACCGCCTGCCGATGCGGATTGAGGTCGGATTGTTTTTCAAAATACTGATGTACCAAGAACCGATTTTCAATGTCATCCGACTGATTTTGCGCATACTTCGAAAAATTTTGCGCGAGTTCTGTTTCCGAAACGAGCGGCAGGCGGCTGATGCTGAGCCCCTCATATTTGATAATCGAATCCAAAAGCGTCTGAAAACTCGACAGCATCCGTTCAATCGTCACGGGGTCGAACAGCGCGGTGTTATATTCGACAACACCCGAAATTCCCTTGTCGCCTTCCGAAAGGATCAGTGAGATATCGAATTTCGTCAGATTGTTTTCGACTGCCATTTGCTCGAGATGCAGCCCTGCTTTTGAGAGAATATTCGTCGAACGGGCGATTTCTTCGGGGTTCTCGTAAAAATTCAGCCAGTTGAACATCACTTCGAACAGCGGAACGCGGCTCAGATCGCGGGTCGGTTTAAGCGCGCTGACCAGTGTTTCGAAAGGCAAATCCTGGTGCGCATAGGCTTCCAGACAAGTTTTCCGGACTTCCGCCAGCGCGTTCTCGAAAGACATCGCGCCGGATAAAAATGTACGAATTACCAAAGTGTTGACGAACATTCCGAGCAAACCTTCCGTCCCGTTGAGCGAACGCCCCGCCACGGGAATTCCGACCACGATTTCTTCCTGTTCGCCGTACCGCATAAAAAGCACCTTCCAGGCGGTCAGCATCAGCATAAACATCGTGACGCCGTTACGGCGACAGATCTTCTCCAGCCGGCGGGTCGTGGCAAGATCGACCTGAAAGTTTTTATGTTCGCCCTTATAGGTCAATTCGTCCGGCAGCGGGCGATCATAGGGCAGTTTTAACGAAGCCGGGTCGTTGCCGAGTTGGTTTTTCCAGTATTCGACCTGTTTCAATAATTCGGTTTGGTTCTCCTCACCGTTCTGCCAAACCGCGAAATCGGCGTATTGAAACGGAAGCTCGGGGAGTTCGGCGTGTTCTCCCGCGCTGACCGCCATATACAGAACTGCCAGCTCGCGCGTGAAAACCCCGATCGACCATCCGTCGCAAATGATATGATGAAGGCAGAACATCAAATAAAATTTGTCGTCCGTCAGCTTTACGACCAGATGACGGAAAAGCGGACCGATCGAGAGGTCGAAGGGTTTGCGAATCGCCTCTCTTAATAAATTCTCTGCCGCATTTTCCCGCTCGTCCGGATCGGATGAGGAAAGATCGGTAAAATTCAGTGTGACGTCTTCGAAGGGCTTGACGACCTGCTGTGGATGCCCGTCGTTTTCAACGATGACCGTTCGCAGCGATTCATGTCTTTGCACTAATCGGTTGATGGCTTCGGTCAGGGCTTCAAGATCGAGCCGACCTTTTATCTTAAAGCCGCTCGACATGTTGTAAGCCGGGTTTCCGGGTTCCAATTCATTCAAAAACCACAGCCGTTTCTGCGCATTTGCCAGCGGCAGGCTCGTTTCACTCGTCCGTTTCGGGATAAAATCGAGCGATTGACCCGGCGAATTGCCGGAAATTTCGTCCACCCTTGCTGCCAGCGCTCTGATTGTCGGCAGCTCGAATATTTCCCTTAATTCCGGATTGACGCCAAGCTCTCGCCGGACGCGGGTTATAATTTGAGTGGCGATCAACGAATGTCCGCCGACGGCGAAGAAATCCTCGTCGATCCCGAGTTCCGCTAAATTCAGTAGTTCGCACCAGATCGAATGAAGGACACGCTGCGAATGGGTTTCCGGGGGAGCGAAATTTCCCGTTTTGGCGGGCGCGGGGATTTCCAAATCGAGCAGTTTGCGGCGATCTATCTTTCCCGTTGCGGTCAACGGCAGGGTTTCAATTTCCAGCACGAGTTCCGGAATCATGTAATCGGGTAACTCCCTTCGCAGCCGCTGCCTGACAGCCTGCATTTCAACGGAGCTCTTCCCCGAAGGGACAACGAAACCGATCAACCGTGTGTTTTTCTCGTCAACCTTCCTGGCGACGACCGCCGACATTTCAATTTCCGGCAAATCGTTCAGTTTCGCTTCGATCTCGCCGATTTCCACCCTTTGACCGCGAATTTTTATCTGTAAATCCTTGCGACCGAGAAAAACGAGGCTGTAATCCGGCAAACGTTTTCCCAGATCGCCGGTTCGATAAAGGCGGGTTTCGGGATTCGTTTCGGAACGGCTAAAGGCTTGCGCGGTTAAATCCTCACGGTTCCAGTAACCGAGCGCGAGGCGTTCGCTCTCGATGGCGATTTCGCCGGTTCCGAAAATTCCCGACTCTTTTCCAGATTCGTCCAATAACAGAATTCGGGTATTTTCGACCGGATATCCGACCGGCACGGATCTTCTTTTCGGCTTTTGCCCGTGGGCGACGAAATACTGCAAAGCGAGAGTCGATTCGGTCGGACCGAGTCCATTTATGAGAACCGCGGTCTTTCCGAAAAATCGGTTGAAGATATCAATATCCGCATCGAACACTTCTTCGCCCCCGAGCACCACTTTTCGGACGCAATCGAGCGCCTCGCTTCCGGAAAGATTACCGGCGAACGTGCGAAACACCGTCGGGGTCGAATGATAAACGGTCACTCCGTTATTTTTGATAAAATTTTCCAAATCCCCGAAACCTTTTTTTCGCAGATCATACAGACAAAGCTCGGCTCCGTTCAGTAACGCTCCGAAAATGTCCATGACCGATGCGTCGAACCCATAAGAAGCCAGCAAAAGTATTTTATCCCGAGCCGTCAATTCCAGCGATTTCGAGTAGGTTCGAATGTGTTTCAAAACGTTTTGATGACTTTGAAAAATGCCCTTCGGTTTTCCGGTTGAACCTGAAGTGTAAAGAATATAAGCCGTTTGTTCGGGCGAGATCGAAACCGCGCGGCGATCTAAATTATAAGATTCAGACGAATTTTCGACGTTGATTATTTCGACTGCCCTGCCGTTTTCGCGCGAGCGGACAAGTTCGACGATTTTCCGGGCTTCGGTTTTGAATCCGCTTTCGGTTAACACACATTCGCACTGTGAATCGACCAAAATTTCGGCGAGCCTTTCCACCGGATGAAAAGCGTCCAGCGGCACGTAAAATCGTCCTGATTTCAGCGTTCCGAGAATCGCCGCGACCATCGCGGCATTATGACCGAAAAGCAAGCCGACGCCTTTCCCGACGTGGCTGCCGTTTTTTGGATCAACGAGCAATCCGGCGATTTTATCCGCCAGCCGTCCGAGCTGTTCGTAGGAAATTTTCTCTTCGCCGTGGTTCAAAGCCGTCGCCGATCCGTTGACTTGTTTTTCGAACTGCGCGGCGATATTCGGGGCAAATTCTTCGTCGGCGATTCGGGAATTGCCGGCGCTCCGATATTTTCGATGGCGCGTGTAAATTTGCTCCAATTCTTCGTCCGTGACGAGCCTCAACGAATCGATTTCGGCGTTGGGATTTTTCAGAATTTCGGCGAGCAGTTTTTGATAATGCGCCAAAATCTGCCTGATCGTCGAAGGACTGTAAAGCGCGGTGTTATAAACCAGATTGATAAACAATTTTTGGTCGGTTTCACCGGCATATATCGTCAGATCGAACTTCGACCATTGATCTTCGGGCAACACCCCGGTGATCGAAAGGTTTTCGAGTTCGATTTTTTCCTCCGGCAGGTTCAGCATATTGAAAACCATCTGCGCCAGCGGCGTCCGGCTCCGGTCGCGTTCGGGATTCAGCACCTCGATCAATTTTTCGAACGGAATGTTCTGATTAGCGTAGGCTTCGAGACAGGTTTCCCGAACATTCTGGAATATTTGGCGGAACGTCGGATTACCCGATAAATCCGTCCGCAGCACGAGTGTGTTCAGAAAAAAGCCTATCAAACCTTCGGTTTCCAACTGGTTTCTTCCGGCGATCGGCGTTCCGATAACGATGTCCGTCCGGCTGAGATATTTGTACAAAAGCAGCTTATAAGCGCCGAGCAGGAGCATAAAAAGCGTGACGCCTTCCTGACGGGCGAGTTTTTTCAGCGCGGCGGTCATTTCGAGGCTTAATTCGACCCTTTCCTGTGCGCCGGCGTATGTTTGCACCGGCGGGCGATCAAAATCGGTCGGAATTTCCAGAGCCGGCGGGAGATTTTGAAGTCGTTTTGTCCAGTATTGTAATTCGCCTTCAAAATCCGAGCCTTCCAGCCAGTTTCGCTGCCAAAGCGCATAATCGGCGTATTGAATGGGCAAATTCGGAAGCTCGACGGCTTTTCCGCCCCTCAGATGGCGGTAAAAATTCGCTATTTCGCGAGTCAGGATACCCATCGACCAACCATCGCAAACGATATGATGAATCGTGATGAGCAGATAATGCAGCTCACCGCCGAAACTTAAAAGGCGCGCCCGGATCAGTGCGTCCTTTTCCAGATCGAACGGCGTGTTGATTTCACGGTTGACATTTTCCCCGACGATGCCGTCTATCCCGGCATCCCCAGTTTCCGTGAAATTCACGTTTTTAAGCCTGATCGGACGTGTGGGATGAATTATCTGAATCGACTGACCCTCATCTTCGGCAAATGAGGTCCTGAGGGCTTCGTGTCGATCAATTACGGCGTTGATACTTTGCTCAAGAAGTTCGAAATCAGGATTTCCTTCAATCTTCAAAATTCCCGTCAGGTTGAAGATCGAATTTTTGTCCAGCATCCGGTCGATGAACAACAATCTTTCCTGGGAAAAGGACAACGGAATTTTGGCGGGTCTGACGGCTCGCGCGAGCTTCGGAACCGCGCTTGCTTCATTTCTCGCCAATTCTTTTTGGAGAAACGCGCTGAATTCCGCGACGGTCGCGTTTTGAAACAAAGACTGAAGGGGAATTTCGAGCCGGAAAATGGTGCGAATTCTGGAAATCAGCTGCGTGGCAATCAGCGAATGCCCGCCGAGTTCAAAAAAGTCCTGATTAATGCCGATATTTTCCTGCTCTAAAACTTCTTTCCAAACCTCGGCGACGGTTTGTTCGACCGGATTCCTGGCGGGTAAAAAACTTTCGAAGGCGACCAGTTTGGCATGTTTTTCGGCGCGCAGCCGTTGACGATCGATTTTTCCGCTCGCCAGCAACGGAAACTGCGAAACCTTGAAGAAAGCCGTCGGAATCATATATTCGGGAAGGTGTTTTTTCAGATGATTCCTCAGCTCCTGCGGAAGAATTTCGACATCTTTCGCCGTTTTAATGAAACCCGCGAGTTTTTTTTCGCCGCTCTCCTCTTCGAGCGCCAGCACGACGGCTTCCTGAATTTCGGTATGCTTTTTCAATTCGCGTTCGATTTCGCCGATTTCGACCCGGAGACCGCGAATTTTTACCTGCTGGTCGCTGCGCCCGAGAAATTCCAAACCACCGTCAGGCAGGTATTTTACAGAGTCCCCGGTTTTATACATCCGGCTGCCCGCCTGCCCGGAGAAAGGATTCGGAAGAAATTTTTCCGCCGTCAGATCGGAAGAATTAAGATAATTTCGCGCCAAACCGTAACCCGAAATGTAAAGTTCGCCGCCGACGCCGACCGGCACCGGCTGCAGCCAGCGGGGATCGATGACGAACACCTGAACGTTCGTCAGCGGCTGCCCGATTTGCGAGTTTCCGATGTTATTTTCCAGAATCCGGTCGCGGGTCGTGATAAAAACGGTTGCGGAAACCGTCGTCTCGGTCGGTCCGTAGGAGCTTAGAAATAATGCGTTTGATTCGGCGAGCCGCGCCCATTGTCTGAGTTTTTCGACCGACAAACGATCTCCGCCGGTCAAAAAGATTTTAATTCCGGAATCGATTTTTAACCCTCGTGTTTCGATTTCATCCAGCCACTGATGCCAGTAACCGGCAGGAAAATCGATGACCGAAACCCTTTTCTCCAGACAGTATTCGAGTATTTCAAGATTGGAAAGCTCCGTCACTTTGCGGTTCAAAACCACACCGCCGCCGGCAAGCAGCGGCGGGTAAATTTGGATCGCCGAAGCATCGAAACTCAACGGGGCGAATTGCAGCATCCGGTGGTTTTCGTGCAATCCGAGTTTCCGGATAATATCGAGCGTAAAATTCGCAATTCCTTTATGTTCCGCTATGACACCTTTCGGGTTTCCGGTCGAGCCCGACGTGTAAATAATATAGGCTTCATTTTCCGGCTCGACTTCGACATTCGGGTTGGCAGCGGATTGCTTCTCAAGAAGTCTTTCGTCACGACCGACGACGAATTGATGAAGCCCCTCGGCTGGAAGCGAACCGAGCAGTTCGCGTTCGGTAACGATCGCCGCCAGCTTCGAATCCTCGACCATAAACTTCAGCCTTTCAAACGGCGTGTCCGGATTTAAAGGAACATACACGCCGCCCGCTTTGAGCACCGCCAGCATCGCGCCGATCATCTGCCAGCAGCGGTTCAGACAAATTCCCACCCGTGTTTCGGCAACCACGCCGCGTGCGATCAGGAAATGCGCCAACCGGTTAGCAAAACCGTTCAGCTCCGCAAAGCTGATCTCTTCGTTTTCGGTCGCGACCGCAATATTTCGCGGTCTTGATTCAACTTGTTTTTCGAAGATTTTATGCAGGAAATGCTCCTCGTCCGAAAGCCTTATCGTTTCAGATTCGCCGCCCGTCAGTTGTTTCTCTTCCGCATTTGAGATCAATTTGATTCTGCTTAACGTTCGCGGTTCTTCGCAGGCGATGGAAGTCAAAACCGAAGACCAGTTTTCGAGCAGACAGGCAGCGGTTTCGTGATCGAAGCGGCTCGTGTTATATGACAAAAGCAGTGTCATTTCCTTTCCCGGAACGCCTACCGCCGTCAGCGGATAATTGGTTTGTTCGTTCAAAAAAGCATTCTCGATGCTGATTCCGAGTTTCGAGGACTGTCCGGCATCCGTAAAAGGAAAATTTTCAAAAACGAGAATCGTCTCGAACAACGGCGTGCCGCGCGGAATCCGGCTCCATCCCTGCACGTCCACCAGCGAACTGTAGGAAAACTGTTCAAGTTCACCCTGCTGTTTCTGGATTTCCTGAAGCCAGTCGAGCGTCATGGTTGGCGGCTTTACTTCGACACAAAACGGCAGCGTGTTGATAAACAGCCCCACCATTTCATCGGAATTTGGTATGTCGGTCGGTCTCCCGTTTATCGTCACCCCGAAAACAACCTTTTCGTCACCGCTGTAGCGACTTAAAAGGTAAGCCCACGCACCCTGCGTCAGGGTATTAAGCGTCAATCGGTTTTCTCGGCAGAATTGTTTGATGAGATTCGTCGTTTTGATGTCGAGCGTTTTTTTGATTTCGACAAAAGCCTGCGGCTGCGTTTCGAAAACCGCCGTATTTTTTTGAACCGCCAGCCGGGACGGGTGGGTGATTCGTTTCAACTTATTTTCCCAGTAGTCTTTAGCCGGAATCTTATCCTGTTCGTTAATCCATTTGATGTATTCGCGGTATGGCGTTTCTGGCGGCAAGTCAATTTCAATTCCCTGAAGTTTCGCTTCGTAGATGGCAAAAATTTCCTTCAGAATAATCGTCAAAGACCAGCCATCCAGCAAAATGTGGTGATGACTCCAGATTAAAAACCAGTTTTCCGCCCCCGTTTTAATCAACGTTATGCGCATCAGCGGCGCTTTTGCGAGATCGATTCCGCGAACCTTATCGGCGGTTAGAAACTCGTCAAGCTTGTGTTTTTGCACGGACTCCGAAAATTCTTCGAAGTTCAGCAGCTCGATTTCGAAATCGACTTCCCTTTGCACGACCTGCAGCATTTTATCCAAACCTTCCCAGACGAATGCCGTTCTTAAAACACCGTGTCTTCGAACAACCGTCCGCCATGCATTCTGAAAGACCTCAACATCCAAAACTCCTTTCAAATCACAGCACAGCTGCTGGAAATACGATTTGGAATCGGGCGAGAGCAAACTATGAAATTGCATTCCCGCCTGTAATGGGGACAGGTTATAAACAGCCTCGATATAATTTCTGTTCATCTTTTCTTATTTGAAGAAACGGGTGAAATTTATTTGTTCGTGGAACGGGACGTGAAACGCATTTTCGGGTTTCACTTCTCGAAGTGTGTTTGAATTTTTGAAACGAAACGGCGGGCGAGAGGGGAGAATCCCGAACAAACTCGGTGTTTGAAAATTCATTTTCCGGTCAGCCTCGCCGCCCTCTTAAGAGGCTTGCGGAATATCATCGCCGCCTGCCTCCGCCGGATTAAGTTTTTAACCGGCGGCGAAGCCCCAATTTCGGATCAAACCGTTTTCAACCGGGCACAAAGCGCCGATGACCGTTTTTTTTTATTCGGTCGGAAACAATAATTTTTCGCCGACGGTTTCCGGCTGCAAGTTCGAACTCGAAACTAAAATCTGACGGCGATCGAAAAATTTACCCGCCGGTTGCTGTCGGCATTCGACGAACCGCCCTCGGTCGAGCTTGCCGTGGAAATACCGAATAAAGGCGAGGAAAGGTTGCCGATCGGAATCGCCGCATTGTTGCGGTTGAATAAATTCGTCACCGCGACCGACAACGTCATATTGTAGGGACGGTCTTTATTTTTCGCCCCTTCTCGCAATTTACCGGGACCGAAGGGAATGGATTTCGTCGCTCTCAGATTAAACACGAAAAATTCCGGTCCTCTTCCGTAATTCAGCGGGATGATCTTTTGATCCGGACCCGGGTTCAGGTCGAACGCCCCGTAGTTTGTCACGACGACTCCCGGTTTTGAAAGATCGGTAGCAAAAGCCGGACGTTCGGTAAACAAATTATCACCGTTCGTATCTCGCCCCGTGATGATGTTGAAAGGAATCCCCGAACGCGCCGAAATATATGGGCTCAGCCTGATACCCCAAAGGGTTTCAAGCGTGGCTCCGAAATTGAGCCGCAAGCGAACGTCATTGCTGGCGTACCCATAATCATCCGAGAAATCGTAACTCGAAATCGGGAAACTGCCGGCACCGTTGTTGTCGGCTTTTGATGAATTTAACGTAAACGTTGAAAAAATCGAGATTTTCGGATTCAAACGCGAAGTCAGATTGAAAATCAGCTGTTTTTGATTAAGAACCCCGCTCGATTCAAAAAGAAAAATATTTCCCCGATCCGGAAAAGGTCTGATTCCACTGTTGGGAATCGTCGGATCGAAGGTGTCCGGAAGCGGCGCGTTGATGTTTCTCGATCTGAGCAGATGGAGATAACGCGCCAAAATGAAGGTTGCCGAAAAAGTCGTTCTTCGGTTGAGCTGCCGTTCCACGCTCAGTGCCGTCTGGTATGAGTAGGAAGTTCTGAGATCGGCTGCCAACCGACGAATCGTTTCCGACTGCTGCGAATTGCCGAGGAGGTTCGTCGGCGGAATCAACGGATAAAAATCGAGAACTGTCGGATCGTTGGAGATGTAATTCTGCTGGCGAATCCCGTCAAACTGATTCGCCTGGAGAACATTGATCGGCAGAATCCGACCGTAGAAAATCCCGAAACCACCCCTGACGACCATTTTCGGACTTTGGGTGCCCTTCGCTCCGGGCGCCCAGGCAAACGAAAGCCGGGGAGCGAAGTTTGAGTTGCTCGAAACATTGGTTTGAATTTCGTACCGCAGACCGAGACCCAGATTCAGTGCCGGGCTGACGCGCCAGTCATACTGCGCGTAAACACCGATGTCGTGGTGTTTAACACTGCTGAGCGGATTTCCGACCGAAATCGAAAATTGAGTCGCCCCGCCGCCGCGTCTTCTGATCTCAGCCGGCGAAATTCCTAATTGACGCAAAAATAAGGTTCGTCGATACGCCTCGAGGCTGTTTATCAAAATCGGGATCGGCTGCCCGTCCGAACCCAAAATGATATTTCCCCCAGCGTCCAGCTGCGGTGCTACGCCCCCCTCGAATGTATAACTGCCGTTAAAATTAAATGGCGTATTATCCCTGATCCGCATATAGCGGTAAGTACCGCCGAATCTAAGCGCATTGGTACCGACCGTTGTCGTGATGTGATTTTGAACCTCCAGACGAACGGTTTTGGTATTCGAGTTTCCGACATCGGCACCGCCGCTCGTAAACGCCCCGAGCACGTTAATTGACGGCGTTGTTTCGAGGGGAGTGGATTTATTCGTATTATCGGTAAACTGCATCCGATATTGATAAACCGTTTTCGGGCTGATAATGGTGGTTCCCAAAATCCTGTAGATATGGTTGACGATGTTCGAGGTATAGCCGCGAGATTCCAATTCCTGCTGTCCGATTCCGACTCCCGTTGTTTCATTCGGAAGGTATTGGTAATTAAGCACGAGATCGGTGTTTTTACTAATCTTATAATCAACCCTGAACAAAGTGTAAAGCTCTCTTTCCGGGATTGCGGTTCCGCGGCTGATCGCTACCGGCACGAATTGATTGTTGAGGACGACGGCATTGACGACCGCATTACTGTCGAACGCCTCGCGCGAAGCCCCGATATAGAAGGATGCTTTTTTCTTTACCAGCGGTCCGCTTAACGAGCCGAAAATGTTTCTGACCTGAAACGGAGGTCTGTTGGATGAAAATGGATTCCGGCTGTTCAGACTCTCGTCCGAAAAATAAAATTCGCCTTCTCCGTGAAATTTTTCGGTCGTCGGCGAAAGACTCAAACTTACCCTACCGAAACCGATGCGGTCGTATTCCGCCGTGAAGGGGTTTTGGTTGATCCGGACTTCGGAAATTTGCCGTCTGTTGGGCAGCCTGACGCCCGCGCCGCTGAAGCCGTCGATTAGAAATTCCGCGCCGTCCGGTCCGACGCCGCCGGTCAACGCCGCTAAAACCGAAGCCAGATCTTCAGGATTATCCGGCAGAATATCGAGGTCTTTTCCTCTGAGGACGATACTGTTTGTGTTTCGGTCAGGTTCAGTGCCCAACCCCCCGTTTTCGCCGATCGTTACGGTCTCCTTTGTTTCGATGGTCAGAGAAACCTCGAAATTTTTATTTTGATTTCCGGTTAGCTCAACGTTTTCGTCCACGAAATCCTTAAACCCTTTGAACTTAACCGTCAGCTTGTAAGTCCCCGGCAGCAAATTTCTGAAAATAAAATTCCCCTGATTATCGGTTCTCACGGTTAATTCTCTATCACCGGTTTTATTCAGAATCACTTCCGCACCGGGGATCAAAGCCCCGTTCTGGTCTTTGACCAGTCCGAAAATTGTCCCGTCACGGCTTTGACCGAGATTGTTCACCGTCAGCAAAATTAAAATCAAACCCAGTAAATTTACCGAAAATATTGGCTTATTGATTTGGAAATTCATATATTTCTCCTAGGATTCTCATCCTTTCCCATTTATCGACGCTCACCATCCGAATCGCTCTTTTTCGGGGCGGCATTGGATGCGAAAGTTCCGGTAACGAAACGGTGAATCATGCCCGGTGCAAAGTTTGCCCATTCAAAACGGGTCGATCTTCTATTGTTAATAAAATTGGTGAGAAAATTGAGTGGTTTCAATTTCCGGAATTTTCGGAAATATTATTCAGATTCGGGACGTTTCCCTGAACTTTTTGTTAGTAAATTTGCGGTTTCAAAAAACC
Organism: Planktothrix sp. FACHB-1355; assembly: GCF_014748295.1. Taxonomy (NCBI): domain Bacteria; kingdom Bacillati; phylum Cyanobacteriota; class Cyanophyceae; order Oscillatoriales; family Microcoleaceae; genus Planktothrix; species Planktothrix sp. FACHB-1355. Next base: position 17,487 of record NZ_JACJUP010000015.1, read on the forward strand.
TGGTTTCTACAAACCGAGGAACAGATTATTGAGTCCTTCCGGCAATCCTAATTTGTAATTCGACTGATTTTTGCTCGATTGCAGACTTTTTTGGATCGGCTCTAAAAAGGGTTCGACGCCGGTAAGTAAATAAAGCGCTTTCACCGAGATCGGTTTTTCGGCAGCCAGAGAGCTTAAAAGCACCATATCTCCGACCTTTATTCCGGATAAATTCGCGGGCGGCATATTTTTGATCTGCTGGCTGATGTCGTCGGGCAATTCCGAGGTTTTATTTTTTAGATTCTGGTTGATTAATTCGGCAAAATTCTTGCTGAGACTGCGGGTGTAGGTGTCGGCATTCAACACTACCGTCATTACCTGTCCTGAAACAAGTTCCTTGATTTTTAATTGTTGAGAATTTTGGTCAATCTCCGTAACGGTTCCGGAATACAATTGGAAGGAACCGATTAATATTTCTCGAACTTCCCGCACGCCGTCGCCTTTGTCGACAACCAGGGCTCTGAATAAATCATTCGGCTTGATTTTTTCAAGCGTGATTTGGACGGCATCCCTGTAAGCGACCGAATCGTTCGAAAATCTCCTGATCTGCGAAGCGTCACTGAAATTCAGACTGATGGTTTCAGATTTTTCCTTCTGCCTGATCTTGACGGTCGCCTGTTTTCCCGCCGGATCAACGGCAATAATCTCCCCGATGATGCCGTTTTTCAACCATTCTTCCCGGCTTTTTGCGGAAATTTCGTTCAAATCCTTCGCCGAAACTATAATGACCTGAATCGCCTCGACGGTTTTCGCTGCCTCATCAATTTTCCCCAGTGCCAGCAGTTTATCACCTTCATCCAGGTCGTTCGGGGTAATGGCAACTGCTTTTTCTAAATTAAGTGCTCCCGGCGGAATTTTTTTGAAACTGGTGTTAGCTGTGAAGGTTACCACAAACTCTTTACGATTTCCAGCGTTTATTTTAATTTGCGAACCCTGGAGATCAATTTTTACTATTTCCCCGTTTATCGACTTCGGCGATTTCGTCGCTTCGGTTTGTCCGTGGACTGCCGGCAAACCAAAAATAAAGAACAAAATCACCATCACAAACATTTTATTTTTTTTCATTTGAACCTCCGAAATACTTCTATAACTAAAAATTAGATCAACCCGTCGGTTTTTCCATCCGGCAATCGTCTCAACCGCTTACTCATCCGGAATACGACCGCTCTTCAAAACCCCGCATTTTTTTACTCCGCACTGTTTAATCACCCTTTTTACAAATGCGGCATCAAACCCGAAAACTCCCGACACCGGAAATCATCCTTTATTTGTAAAATATTTTCGCCACTTCGCTTAAACTCGGTTCTCTGAGAATCGTGTGATGCGATGCGTTTGAAACGAACGACGTAAAGTTCCCGGAAGTCATTTTTTTCCAGTAATTTTTCCATTTCTTTTCAGTTCCGGAACCAGCCTCCCCGGCTTTGATATATAAAATATCCGCCTTGATTCTTTCGGGTTTATAAAACCGCTGGGCAAGCGCATTGATTTTGTAAGTCGCCCAGAGTTTATGCAAAAAACTCAAATCCTTCATGAAAACCGGCAAATCAGAATTTTTGGCAAGATTAAAGGCATGGTCGGGAAGATTCAAATTTTTGGATTTTCGTTTATCCTCGACCAACCGTTCGATTTCCTCCTGTGAAAGACCGACCTCCCTTGCGAAATTCAGAAATAAGACCTCCTCTTCATTCCACCCTGAAACTAATTTTTTCCAGCGCGAAATTATCACGCTGCGCGGCGGCATTGTGTCGATCATAATAAGTTTTTCGATCCCGCGACCCGATTTTTCAAGCTGCCGAACCATCTCAAAGGCGATCAACCCGCCCAACGACCAGCCCGAAATATTCAACGCCGGATTTCCGTCGAACCCCTCCAACTCCGTTATATATTGCGCCGCCATTTCCTCGATCCGCGCCGATTCGGCAGTATTTTCTTGAATCAGATTTTTCGATTGAATGGCATAAACCGCGTATCGTTCTTCTAATCGTTCGGCTAATTCAATGTAACTCCAAACGCTTCCCGTCGCCGGATGAACTAAGATCAAAGCCGGATTTTCCGCGTTTTTCGTTAATTTGTGAAGTATTCCGTTCGATGATTCCGAATTTTCCCTCTCTACGAAATTCGCTAATTTTTCGATGGTTTGAAGATTGAAAATCATCGAGACTGGAACTTTTTTTCCCGTTTGTCTTTCAATCTCGTAACTCAATTCGACGGCTTTCAACGAATAACCGCCGAGTTCGAAAAAATTATCTTTAATCCCGATCCCTTGTTTACCAAGCAGTTGTTCGAAAATCTGCGTGATTTTCGCCTCCACTTCACCGGTTGGGGCTTGATAATCGCTCGAGATCGGTTTGCTTTCAAGCGATCTCAGTTCGAGCGCCCGCCGGTCGATCTTGCCGCTCGTCGTCTGCGGCAGCTCGCCCACCTCTTCGATCTCTCCCGGCACCATATACCACGGCAACTCTTCGCGCACCCGCCTCCACAACCGCTCCTTCAAATCCGCTCCCGCCTCTTCGCCCCCCAC